>SLOG01000275.1 GCA_007132635.1 Limnochordia bacterium | reverse complement strand
CACCATGGAAAGAGTCAGCAGCGTGGATGCGGTCGTTCTCAACTACACGAATCCGCAGCCGAGTTTGGTCATGCACGCCGCCACAGTCAGCGATATTCCTTTTTTCGGGCTCTGCCACAGCGTGCAGGGTACGACGCAGCAGATCGCTCGGTTCCTTGGTGTGCCCTACGAAGAACTCCGCTATGAAGCGGCTGGAATCAACCACATGAGTTGGATAACGAAACTGGAGCGCAATGGTGAAGACTTGTATCCGGCCTTCTATCAGCGAGTTAAGGAAACCGGTATCTACCAGACCACTGGTGATGATGACCCGGTTCTAGCCCAGCTTGGCCCCAGTCGTCTGGATATGCTGCAGCGGGTGGGTTATATGGTGACAGAGTCCAGTACCCATTTCCCTGAGTATGTGCCGTTTTACCTTCGCACGGAGGAGCTGCGGGCGCAGTACCGCATTCCCGTGGACCAGTACCGTGACAACATACGGAGAAAGACTGAACAGTATGAGGGCTTTGTGGAGAAGGCGCGCCGCGGAGAACTGCCGGAGCTGACCCGCAGCGTGGAATACGGGCCCAGCATGATCAACTCTATGGTGACTGGAGAACTATGCCGGGTGTATGCTAATGTCATGAATGCTGGCCTCATCACGAATCTTCCGGAAGATGCTGCCGTAGAGGTCGCTTGTTTGGTGGACGAAAACGGTGTTCATCCCTGCCATTACGGTGCGCTGCCGCCGCAACTAGCAGCCCTCTGCCAATCTAACGTGTCTGTTCATCAGTTAGCTGTAGAGGCGGTTCTTCAGCGTGATCGCCGCTATATCTACTGGGCGCTGATGATGGATCCCGTAGCCCATTCGATGCTGACATTAGATGAGATGGAGACTGTGGTGGACGAACTGGTTGCCGCGCAGCCGGAGTACTTGGGTTCTCACTTCGGTTAAAGGGGGTTCGCGCATGTTACAATACTTGGTGAACCGCGTGTTGATGATTATCCCGACCCTCATTGTCATTTCGATGATTTCGTTTGTGATTATCCAGCTGCCGCCG
Organism: Limnochordia bacterium; assembly: GCA_007132635.1. GTDB lineage: Bacteria > Bacillota > Limnochordia > Darwinibacteriales > SLO01 > SLOG01. The sequence continues at coordinate 6,804 of SLOG01000275.1, read as the reverse complement.
GGGGACTATCTAACGACCTATATGACCCGGCTGCAGCAGAGCGGTTATACCGTGGATCAGTCGGAGATTGATGCGCTCAACCGGCGGTATGGTCTAGACCGCCCCATCCACGTGCAGTATTACCGCTGGATCACCGGTGTGCTGCGGGGAGACTTTGGGTATTCATTTGACTGGCAGCGCCCTGTTAATCAGCTGATCTGGGAGCGCCTGGCGCTGACCTTGGCTGTCACCACCGCATCGCTTTTTTTCTCGTGGGTGATCGCGTTTCCCATTGGGGTGTATTCCGCTGTCAAGCAGTATTCGCCGGGCGACTATTTCTTCACGTTCCTCGGCTTCCTGGGTCTGGCAACACCGAATTTCATGATCGCGCTGCTGCTCATGTATGTGGCCTATCGGTACCTGGGGTGGAGTGTCGGAGGTCTGTTTTCGCCGGAATACATGGCCGCCGACTGGAGCATGGGGAAGGTTATCGATTTACTCAAACACCTCTGGATACCCATGGTGGTAGTGGGCACAGCCGGAACGGCCGGGTTGATCCGGGTGATGCGAAATAATCTGCTCGACGAGTTGAGCAAACCCTATGTCCTGACCGCAAAATCCAAGGGCCTCAAACAGGTTTACATGCTGTTTAAGTACCCGGTCCGACTGGCCATTATTCCGTTCATCAGTACGGTGGGGTGGCAGCTGCCTAACCTCATCTCTGGGGCGACCATCGTGGCGGTGGTCTTGAGCCTGCCCACAGCTGGTCCGCTTCTTCTGCGCGCTCTACTGAGCCAAGACATGTATTTGGCCGGGAGTTTCGTGCTTCTCTTAGCTTCCCTGACCTGCATAGGAACGCTGATCTCCGACGTGCTGCTGGCGTTGGTCGATCCGAGGATTCGCTATGAGTAGGCGGTGGGAGGCGAATGGAGAAAGGAGCGTGTTCATAAATGTTTAAGCGCAGTCGAGATACCGGCCGGGACAGCCAAGAGAGCAGGATCTATTACGCATCGCAGAGTCAGCTGATCTGGCGGAAATTCGTCAAGCATAAGCTGGCAGTGTTCAGCGGCCTTGTGATTCTTTTTATGTACCTCGTGGTCATCTTTGCAGAATTCGTAGCTCCCTATAATCCGAATCAGCGCAACACCTATTACCGCTATGCGCGGCCGCAGATCATCCGCTTTGTCAGCGAAGACGGCTTTCAGTTTCGGCCTTTCGTGTATGGTCTCGAGCGAGAAATGGACCCTGTCACTCTGCGGCGTTCGTTTCACGAAGACCCGAGTCAGGTGGTGCCGCTGCAGTTTTTTGTGCGCGGCCATGAATATAAACTTCTCGGTTTGATACCCACGGATCGGCATCTATTTGGTGTTGAGGATGACCAGGTCGTGTACTTGTTTGGTTCGGACGACCTGGGGCGGTGTGTGTTTTCGCGTATCGTTCTCGGAGCACGCATTTCCATGACCATCGGTCTCGTTGGTGTGTTTTTGAGTTTCGTTCTCGGCCTTTTTTTCGGCGGGTTGTCGGGATACTACGGCGGCATTGTCGACAAGGTTATAGGGCGAATCATGGAGATTCTCAGGAGCTTTCCTCAGATACCGCTTTGGATGGCATTGTCTGCTGCTCTTCCGGATCATTGGCCCATAATCCGGACGTACTTTGCCATAACCCTCATTCTCTCGGTCATCGGCTGGACGGATCTAGCGCGAGTGGCTCGGGGTAAAATCTATTCATTGAAGAACGAGGACTTTGTGGTGGCGGCCCGTCTAGCGGGGACGAGCGAACCTCGCATCATTTTGGAGCATCTCGTACCCTCATTCATGAGTCACATTATCGCAGCGATCACGTTGGCGATTCCAGGGATGATCTTGGCTGAGACATCCTTGAGTTTTCTGGGAATCGGTCTGCGGCCGCCAGCCATCAGCTGGGGCGTACTTCTGCAGGCAGCCCAGAACATCCATACGATCGTTCTAGCTCCTTGGCTGATGCTCCCAGGAGTCTTCGTTATCATCTTTGTGCTGGCATTTAACTTCTTGGGAGATGGTCTGCGCAATGCGGCTGATCCTTACTAGGTGGGAAGGCGAGGTGTGATTCGTGACAGAGACAGCTTCGACAAACATCATTGATGTACGTGATCTCCAAGTAAGCTTTTTCACCGATTCGGGCGTCGTAAGAGCCCTGAATGGTGTGGATTTCGCCATACCCCATGGGAAGGCGGTCGGCGTTGTCGGTGAAAGCGGGTGCGGCAAGACAGTCACATCCTATGCTGTGCTCCAGCTGCTGGCCAAGACGGCGAAGATCACCCAAGGGACGATTCACTTTGAGAAACGCGATGGTTCGCTGGTTGATCTAACACAGTATAAGCCGGATTCCAGCGAAATGCGCCGTATCCGAGGCGGGGAGATCTCGATGATCTTCCAGGAACCAATGTCGTCTTTGAGCCCCGTTCATACTGTATATAACCAGATAGCGGAGAATCTGTTTCTGCACAAAGGGATGAACGAGAAGCAGGCTCGGGAGCGGACTGTCGAACTCCTCCGCCTGGTCGGTATATCCAAAGCCGCGGAACGGTTGGACGAGTACACCTTTCAATTCAGTGGTGGCATGCGCCAGCGAGTGATGATCGCGATGGCCCTGGCTCCTGAACCGCGAGTGTTGATTGCCGACGAACCGACGACTGCCTTGGATGTGACGATTCAAGCGCAGGTCCTGAAGTTAATCAAACAGATGCAGGAGGAGTTCAGCCTATCTTTGATGCTGATTACCCACGATCTCGGTGTCGTGGCTCACATGGTAGACCAGGTGTACGTCATGTACCGCGGCCGCGTTGTCGAAGACGCGCCGGTCATGGAGGTCTTCTACAATCCCCTCCATCCCTACACCCGCGGGCTTTTGAACTCCATTCCCAAACTACGGGGACCGCGCGGGAAAGTGACATCGATACCAGGTACGGTTCCGGATTCTTACAATCTGCCGTCGGGATGTCTGTTCCACCCAAGGTGCAGTGAATTCATCGGTGAGATATGCCGGCGGGACGTACCCGAAACGCGCGAGGTGGGCCCGAACCACCGGGTCAGCTGTTTCCTTTACAACGAGGAACCAGCAGGACATGAGGAGGTGTGACGGTGGAGACCTTAGCGGAACATTTGATCCTCGCAGTACGTGGATTGAAGAAGTATTTCCCTATTACCAAGGGTTTTCTCAACCGGACGGTCGGCCATGTGCGGGCCGTTGATGATGTTGATCTCTCCTTGGTTTCCGGAGAAACCTTGGGCCTAGTTGGCGAGAGCGGCTGCGGCAAGACCACGACCTCGCGCCTGATTCTGCGGGCGCTAGAACCGACGGAGGGCAGTATCCTTTTTCGCAGTCAGCTGGGTGTGAAAGAACTCGCCACCATGACGAGCCATGAACTAAAACCCATTCGACGCGACATGCAGATGATTTTTCAGGACCCATTCTCATCCTTAAATCCCCGCATGCCGATTTTAAAGCTAGTGTCCGCACCGCTTCGCAACCACGGGTATCGTCGGACCGAACGAGAGCAGCGGGTCGCTGAACTGCTCGAGTTGGTGGGTCTTGAGGCTGGACACATGCATCGCTATCCCCACGCGTTCAGCGGCGGTCAGCGCCAGCGGATTGGTATAGCCCGCGCCCTAGCCCTCAATCCTTCGCTGGTAGTCGCAGACGAACCGGTTTCTGCTCTGGATGTATCGGTCCAGGCACAGATCATGAATCTGCTGCAGGAGCTGCAGGAGAAATTGGAACTGTCGTACCTCTTTGTCGCTCATGATTTAGGGGTGATTCGGCATATCTGTAGCCGGGTGGCTGTCATGTATGCCGGCCGTATCGTGGAGGCAGCCGACACAGATGATCTGTTTGCCCAGCCACTGCATCCGTACACCAGCGCGCTGCTGGCCGCAATTCCCGATGCAGACCCGGTTCGCCCCTGGGGGTATGAGACCATCACCGGCGAGGTTGGTGTGCCGACGTCCGATACGGATGCCTGCCTGTTTGCGCCTCGCTGCAGTTATGTCCAGGAACGGTGCCGCAAAGAAAGTCCCAGCTTAACCGAAATCGCCGGCACAAACCACCGCTCAGCCTGCCACTTTGCTGGGGAGCTCCCACTGCAGGGTGTTGGGGACTAGCAGGCGGTTGAGTTTGTCCGGAGGGGAGGATGAATTATGCAGTATGTGTTTGTTAATTTGAAACGGTTTGACGTGCCGCGCTCTCTCGGCGGTGTCTGTCCTAGTGAGCGGAGTGATGAGTGGATCCGCGAGGTGATTTCCCATTGCGCTGCTTCAGGCCTAGGGCAGCTCTCGGATTGCGAAGTCAGCTTGCTTCTCCCTGAGTCGCTGCTGCTGCCGGCAGTTCGGCATCGCGAATCCCTGCCTTTGGATTCCGTGCGAGGCCTGACGATTGGCTGTCAGGGAGTATTTCGCGAAAACATTTCTGTCGGCGGCAACTTTGGCGCTTTTACCACCAACCTGCCGGCCGCCGCTGCCCAGTCCATCGGCTGCCGTTGGGCAATCATCGGCCATTCCGAGGAGCGCAGGGACAAGCTGGACCTGCTGCGCCGTCTTAACTCGGCAGAGCTCCCAGCGGCGCAGAAGGCGGTGAATCAGGTCATAAATGAAGAGGTTCTCCGAGCCTTGGAATCCGACCTTGACGTGCTTCTCTGCGTCGGTGAGACAGCCGATGAGAGAGGAGAAGGAGGGTTTCACGCACAGCGGCCGCGGATTGAAGCGGTTTTAGAAGCTCAGCTGAGCGATTGCCTGGCCGATACAGCGGGGCACCTTAACGATCGCCGGATCGTCATCGGTTATGAGCCGGTTTGGGCCATCGGACCCGGGAAGACACCGCCGGATGCCGATTACATTGCGTTTGTCGCTGGTTATATCAAAGAAGCATTAACCGCGCAGTTTTCGCAGGATTTCCCCGTGGTCTATGGCGGAGGACTTAAGGCAGAAAACGCCGCTTCTATTGGCGGTATCTCGGCTGTGGAAGGCGGCTTAGTGGCCCTAACCCGCTTCTCAGGAGACATCGGTTTTGAGCCAGAGGGCCTGCGGGACATTGTGGCGCGTTTTCGTCAAGGAAGGAGTGTTTAACCGTTGAAACGCATTGCATTTGAGTACGGAGAGGGGCTCTTAGAGGCAGAACTGCCGGATAGTGCCGCCGTTTACGTGCCGGGGGAGACTGTCCCGGATCCACCGTGCCTTGCGGACCCGGAGGCGGCAACCCGTGCTTCTATCGAGAATCCCCTGGGCATGCAGCCCATTCCTGAATTAGTCGGAGCGGGGAGCCGCGTTGTCATTGTCTTTCCTGACAAGGTCAAAGGGGGCTTTCAAGCCACGTCACACCGCAGGACCGCGATACCCATTCTCATCGAGGAATGCCTGCGCGCCGGTGTGCAAGAGGCAGACATCAAACTCATCTGTTCGAACGGCCTGCACCGCAAAAACACCGAGTCCGAACTCCGGGCCATTCTCGGGGACGCCGTCTACGATCGGTTCATGCCGAATCGGCAGATCGTCAACCATGACTCTGAGGACTGGGACAATCTCGTGGACCTGGGTTACGACGCCATGGGTGACCGGGTCATCATGAACAAGGAAGTGTTCGAAGCCGATCTTGCCGTGTGTGTAGGGCACGTTTTGGGGAATCCTTACGGCGGATATTCCGGAGGATACAAACACGTCGCTACAGGAATCACCCACTGGCAGTCCATTGCGAGCCACCATAATCCGGACGTCATGCATCGCCCGGACTTCACGACTGTCAGCCATACCAGTACCATGCGGCGCAAGTTTGATGCCATTGGCCAGCACATGGAGTCGTGCATGGGGCGGAAGTTTTTTACCTGCGATGCCGTCCTCGACACGCAGGCCAGGCAGATCGCCGTGTTTTCCGGTTGGGCCAGAGACATGCAGCCCCAATCTTGGCTGGCGGCCAATCAGCGCACCTTTGTGCCTTGGGCTAAGGAAAAATTCGATATCATGGTGTTCGGCATGCCCCAGAGTTTCCACTATGGTAATGGGCATGGGACGAACCCGATTCTGATGCTGCAGGCCATCGCCGCCAATATCATTCGGCACCGGCGCGTCATGAAAGATAACTGTGTCGTCATCTGTTCGTCTATCTGCAACGGTTACTTCCATGACGAGGAGTTTCCTGCCTATCGCGAAGTGTTTGAACTCTTTCAGAAAGACTACCACAATACTCTGCCTGATCTGGCTAAGTACGGCGAGTATGTTGCCCGCAAGCAGGAGTATATCGACAAATACAGATTTGGCTACGGGTACCATCCGTACCACACGTTTTCTATGATCTCCTGCGGCCATATTGCCGAACAGCACTGTGCCGCTGTGTACATTGTCGGGGCCTACGAACCAGGCTATGCGCGCGCCATGGGTATGAAGACTCGCGCCACCTTTGCTGAAGCACTAGTTGACGCTGGACGCTATACGGGGTCTGACCCCAAAATACTCGCGCTGCCCCGCACCTTTAAAACGGCCAGCGTGCATCTGATGATGGCTGACGAAACCGTGCCATCCGTGGAGGTGCCTCACCATGATTAATCGCAATGAACGGCTGAAAGTTGGATTAGCGACGTTTGCTCAGCCTACATTTGATGTGGAGTGGGCTCGCCAAACATATACAAAGACCAAGGAACTCTTGGAGGATTTGGGATTGGATGTCGTTTCCTTCGACGGTCCCCTCATGTACGAACAGGAGGCCTATGAGTTTCGCAGTACGCTGCGGCAGGCCAATGTGGATGCGGTGTTTCTTCAGAGTGGCGGTTTCAGTTTCGGCGGCCTGGCTGTCATTTTG
>SLOG01000383.1 GCA_007132635.1 Limnochordia bacterium | reverse complement strand
TTCTGTTTCGATTATTGAAGTTCCTCGGTGTTTGAGCACATTCAACCCTCCCTGTTCCTATTTTGCTTCTGACCCTACAGAGCCTCAAGCCGTACGCCGAGCGTTTGGGGTTGCGAGAGATAGCCATCACTGATCATCTTAACACCTTAGACCAGCTAGAGACCCACGAGACGATCAAAGCGAAACTGCTTGAGTCAGAGACGGATCTGACCATGTCGAAGCAGTTGTGGCCGAGCTGCACATACCAGATGCACAGATATGGCGCCCAGATGTGTCAGCGTCTGCTGTCTCACCAGGTTAGAAGACAGTTGATTTTCTCAGTTTTTCGACGGACGAGGGCATCACAGCACCTCGTTTACCTGGCATTTAAGGCAAACGAGGTGAACCGGCACTCGTCAAAATCGAGAAAACCACCAGCCTGCTAGTGCAGCATCTCCCTGACAATATCCCACCAATCAAAGAGTTCCAAGTGGTAGAAATCAAAGAGCATGAGCCCCACATCACGGCTCAGGACCATACGGATGGCCTCCCGAAACTGGTCCGGATCGCCGCGGTAATCCATCAGATACAACGAACCCAGTGTCGCGGCAGATTCACCGACAGCCTCTACCATCATGTCCACGCCGCTCTCAACACTCCGCCAGCCTTCGAGTCCCGCCGCCTCGGCCTCGGCGGCTGTCACATGCCGATAGTATGCTCCCGCCATGAGAAAGTCCAGCAAGTTCGCGTATCCCGTTTCATGGTAATTCTCCGTCACCCACTCGTAGTCCGGCTGGTACCCCTGGCGGGCCCAATTGACCCCTTCGGAATAGTAGCGATGGTACCACGACCCCACGTAGACACCCAAGGCAAGATGCCGGGCCTCAGCGTCCAAAAACCGTCGGACTCGATGCACAAAACCGCGAATATTCGCGGCGCGCCAGTGAAACCATTCCTGAGCATAGGGGCCGAACTCGATTTTCCGCCCACCAGCAGTCAAGCGCTCCCATACAGCATCCTCCGGCCAGTTGGCCACAGAGTGACCTAGAAACGCCTCAAACTGGCGGCGGCTCTCCGGCGAGAAATCGGCACGCACATTGGCGTAGCGAGCCCGGTCCAGGACAATGCCGTCAATGTCATAAGCGAGAAGCTCTCGGATGATAGCCAACGCCCGATTCTGCACGGCAGGAAGTATCGGGTTCACGAAGGCCGTCGCCGATGACGACTTCGCAAGCGGGACAATCACCGATTCTGTCGTTCGATCCACCGTGACAGTGTCGCCGATTCGTAGCTGCAGCAGCTCTTCGCGTGCACTCCCAGTACCGGACAGCACAAATCCATCCACCGGAACCGGCGCGCCAGGGATGTCTTGATCGAGAGTCCGATCGCGGATCTCCACAACCGTGCCAGCGTCGACGACAACATCGACACCCCAACTGCTGGTTGGAGTCACCGCCGCGCCGTCATGATCTTGGGAATACATAAAAATCTCCTGTTCACGACGTGGTTCGTTCCAGCCGTGGATAACGAAGGTATGGCCTCGTCCGCTGCGCGCTGACATGCGGCCTGTTAAAAACGTTGTGCCCCAACGCGCGACAGACGGATCGTCAAAAAAAGGGCCGTCCCGAGACGGAAGGTGGCCTTCGGAAAACACGTTAATGGCTGCGTAAACCTGCAAGCCTTGCTGCCGTCCCGCAGAGACAAAAGCCTCCAGGAGATCGAAACCCGGCGGGAAACCCTGATGGCTCCGCAGACGAGTCTCACTGATATGGGGTGCCACGCGACTGGGATACGCAGTGTAGCCTGTGTAAGCCTTTACATCCATGACAATACTGTCAAATCCGGCGTCACTGATCTTCGCGGCAGCGGCATCCACCGCGGCTTGAGTGGTGAGCTGGCGCCCGCTGACGGGAAGATCGATCCAAATGGTACGGTGAGGTTTCGCCTGCTTCGTTGCGGCCGTGCCGGAAGAGAGTACACCGGCCGAAGTCACCAATACTAACACGACAAGCAGGAGAAGCAGGACACGCGCTGGCAAAGAAAGCTGCTGGGTTGCGAACACCGTCACAAAACCATCCCCTTGTTTTTACATTCGGTACCCCTACTATACAGAAATCCGTTTGGCTGAGCAAGCGCCGAGTCCACTGACCGCCCGAACAAACTGGTAAGAATTTGTTAAGAGCTGCCAACTATACTTAGAGCCACATACAGATCCAAGGAGGGATTGTCATGCTTAAAAAACTGAACATATCGACCAAGCTGTACGGTATTCTGGCTCTGCTTGTCCTGGCTGCTGCGGTACTAGGGGTTGTGTCCTGGACCATGCTGGGACGTGTGGAAACCAGCAGCAATGAGGCAGCGGACGCCCTTGCCCAGGGAGCCGAACTCAAAGACATGGAGATCGCGCATCTGGATTGGGCACTCGGGCTGACCCAGGCCATGAATGCGCAGGAGGCCTTCACCGGCGAATTGGACCACACAAGCTGCGGATTGGGGCTTTGGTACTACGATTTTCTGGAGTCGGCTGAGTTCCGTGCCTTGCCGAACGACATAGCTGGCGGTTTCCGGCGCATCGAAGAACCTCACCGCCTCCTGCACCAATCGGCTGCCGACATTGTCGACCGATTGGAGAGCGGGCGCTACAGCGCCGCGGCATGGAGCGAAGCCGAACGCATGTACGAACAGCAAACCATGGTGATCTTGGCCGAACTGCGAAGTGAGCTTCATACCATCGACCAATTGCTGGATAGCTATGCCGCTTCCTTGGGGACAGAAGCCGAAGAGGCTGCGCAGATGGCACGGGCCGGCATCATCGCCGCCATTGTCTTCGCTCTCATTATCGCTGTCTTCATTGGCGGGCTGACCATTCGCGCCATATGCACGTCCCTGCGTCGTACTGTCGACATGGTAGCCGATCTGTCGGCTGGGGAAGGCGACTTGACGCAGCGTCTGCCTGTCTCCGGGCAGGATGAGTTAGCTCAGCTAGCCGAAGGCATTAACCGCTTCATGGCTCGTCTGCAGGAGATGGTTTCCGCCGTAGCTGCGGCAGCCCAGCAGACAGCAACAAATGCTGGTGAAGTATCGGCTACTGTGGAGGAAACGGCGGCATCGGTCGCAGAAGTTGCCAGCACCTCCAACGAGTTCGCCTCAACAATTGAGTCGGTCAGCGGCAACAGTCAGAAGATGGCAGAACTCGCTGAAAACACGCGGGAAACGACCAATCAAGGCGCTGCCCAGATCGAACAGACGGTAGCCTCCATGCAGGCCATCAGTGAAACCATGACTCAGTTAAGCAGCGAGATCACGAGCCTGGACAACCAGTCGGAGCGCATTCGTTCCATCGTTGACCTCATCACCAACATTGCGGACCAGACCAATCTTCTAGCTCTCAATGCTGCCATTGAGGCGGCGCGAGCCGGCGAACACGGCCGTGGTTTCGCCGTCGTGGCCGAAGAAGTGCGGAAGCTGGCCGAGCAGTCTGGCAAAGCCGCTGGAGAGATTACACAGGTCATTGAAGAAATGCGTCGTGTTGTCCAGGAAACGGTCACCCAATCGGACCAGAGTTCGGCCAAAGTCGACGAAGGTGCTGCTTCTGCCCAGACTAGTGGACAGATGTTCGCCGAGATCAGCTCGATCATCGACCGGCTGACAGACGGGATCCGCGAAATCGCCTCGGCCAGTGAAGAACTCGCATCAGGCGGCGAGGAAATCGCAGCCAGCAGCGAAGAGCAGTCGGCCTCAGTCCAGCAGATCGGCGCATCCATCGAGAGTGTTGCCAATACGGCCAGCGAACTGCAGAGACTGGTTCAATCGTTTAAGGTATAAAGGGAAAGTCAGACGTTAACAGAATCATACAAGCAGATAGGGTCTCCAGCGTTGTGTTTTCTATGTGAGAGGAGGATGGACCATGAAGTCCCGTCTAGCGCTGTTGGTAGTCTGTCTGCTTTGTGTATTGACGATTCCTCTGTGGCTTGGCTCGCTTGTCTCAGCAGAATGGCAGGAGCAGATGCATCTCTGGCGTGACCTGATTGATCCGCAGCACGTCTCCGTGATTGCGAGCGGTGATCTCACCGGCAACGGCCGCCAGGACATTGTCGTTATACACGGCCTGGGCAGCCATCAACGCATGGAAGCCTTGATTGGCGAAGGTGATGGGTTCCGGCTGGTGGTCTTCAATGCTCAAAGTGCCGAATTTCTGCGTCCTGAGCACTTTGCCGCCATTGACGACATCGCCATTGTCACCGGGGAGATTCAGGCCTATTTGGACTACGACATTTCTGAGTTGGTACCCGAACTCGACGGGGTGCAGTCAACGTTGCTGACGTTTCGCTATCTGGACGATGCAGTGACATTGACTGAACTCACGAGTACAGGATTTGTCGACCACACGCCGGAACAACGAGCGCACGTGTTCTACGATGCTTTGAAAGGCGAGGTGTTCTATCGTTACCTGGCGGACTCCGAACGAGTCGGTGACCCGCGTTCGTACTACTACCGACGGTACTCACGGGTAGCGGCAGGACGACTGCCCTACCCGATCACTGTCAACGCAAACGCGGACAAATGGGCTTTCCTGGGCCGCAGTTACGGCTTGGCAAACGTTCCGTTGGGTGCGCCAATAAACTATGGGTTCAACCGCTGGGATGACCACAGGGACCTTAGTGCCGCCTACTATGTGGCATGGGATGACGCTGCGATCTATGTTCTGGTACAGGTGACTGATGACGTGTTTCGGCAGAACCTGTCAGGCGACGCCCTGCTGCGAGGGGACCACATTGAGCTGTGGTTTGGCGATGACGAGGATAATCGGTTCCAAATCGCCCTATCGCCCGGCAACTTCGCTGACATTGCACCGGAAAGCCGTCTCTGGTTTGCTGGTGACAGAGCTGTGACCAACCATCTGCTGCCGTCAGTAACTGTCGCTAGCCGACGTACTGCCGACGGTTACTGCGTCGAAGCGCGAATTCCCATTGACACTATGGGAAAATCGTCGGTGCATCAACTGACGAAATTCACGTTGGCCGTCAGCGACTCGGATACCGCAGACCGACAGGAGAAGCTGCTCGCTAGTTCGTCGCTGATCTGGGGCCAGGGACGCAGTCTTGGCGAAATCGCGTGGCACGATGAGCTGCCGAGTCACCTCGACTGACGGTCATAAACAGCATCGTCAGGCTCAACGCATCCGCTGAGCAGCGGTGAGTTGGGATCGTGGGCCCGAGCGCGTGTCTCTATGCGTTCGGGCCTACCGTTCGCGTAACAGTAAAGGCAGCCGTGGCGGCATGTGTCGTAGGCACCGATATCTACACTTCGGGAGCAGCCGCAGCCCTCCCTCTGGTTTGTGTCGGAGCGATGGCTAGTCTTCCGAGAAAGAACTCGGCTTATCAGTCGTGCATCGATGCAGTGCGCTTGTTCGATTCCCGGCTTTACCTGCTCCATAGGCTCGCAGCAGGCAGCAAGAGTGAAACCATGGTGATGGGCTATTGCGGAAAACGCCTCTGCAAGGTACTCACGCTCGGGGCGCGTAGGGCTGCGATAGCCACACGCTTTGAGCCGTCTGTCGATCTTACGGTACATATCCAAGAAGCTGAAGATACACATCTCCGTATGCGGGCCGAGGCGCTCAGCTAACGAACCAAACTGCTGCACATGGTAGGCGGTACTGAACGCGCCGCCGCTGATCACTGGGTCATACCGCCACCGGACGCGGTGGCGTCCAATGCTCTGGGACAACGCAACAAAGCTCTCAACCGCGGCCTCGCGGGAGGGGCTTTGGGTTTCCAGGGGAGGGCCGTAGGCGTTGAGGGTAACCTGAACATAGTAAGGTACTCGGCTGAGATCGGCCAGGCGAGTCAGCATGGGAGCCGGGTCCTTAGTCCAATAGACGAAGCAGTCGACCGAGGCCTCATCCAGCGATATACGAGCGACTTGGCGAGGCCGTACTGGATTGCGGACCATGACAAACCCTGCGTCCAAACGCCGCAGCAGCCACTCCAAGTAGAATGCGGGTATGTCGGTACGGCGGCTAGCGCTAATGATCATGCGTGTTCCCTCCAGTGGTGTGGGATCCGCCCGGGTAAGACCCACAGTTAATTTTTTCCAGGGTCTTTCCCCTTGCAGGACAATCCGCGTGTGCGGAGAATCTTCAGAACAAAACAGATTCAGGAAAGGGTGACCCGCAATGCAAAGATGTCAGTTTCGACTGCTTCCCTGTCTCGTAGTCGATCACCAGGTATACGCAGCTGGGCGCGTCTCGCAAATGGAAGACTAGCACGGTATGGAGTCCTCCGGGACGACATATTCATGAATGGAATAGAATCTGAGGAGATGGTACCCTATGTCAGACAAGCGACTGCTACTGTCTAACTTCACATCACCTTTCTTTTCGCTACTGTTCGCGCTGTTCCTCCTGACAGCTAGTGCACCTGTGGCATGGGGTGGGCTGCCTGACGAACCCCTATCCGGCCTATCGGAGGTTTCTGCTAAGGCGCTTCCGGCCGTGGTAGACATCCAGATATTCTGCGAAGGCTACAACTGTGGTTCCGGTTCAGGATTCCTCATTGATCCGGAGGGACGAATCATCACCAACTACCACGTTGTCGCTGATGCCGACCGCATTACGGTGCGCGTCCCTTCCCGGGACCAGTACAGCGCCGTAGTCACGGCCGCCAGCAAGCACTGGGACTTGGCCCTTCTAAGCATTGATGGGACGAACCTGCCTTACCTTCCCATGCAAGAGGATACTGCATCGGTGCGAATTGGCGAATCCGTCATCGCCGTCGGCAGCCCGCAGGGACTAGACGGCACCGTATCTGACGGTATCATAAGCGGGTTTCGGGACGGGCCCGAATTGGGAATTCCGGACTTCAGCGTACCGCTGCTTCAGACGACCGCCCCGTTTTCGCCAGGAAGCAGCGGCGGCCCTCTCTTGAATATGCGGGGCGAGGTCATCGGGGTCAACGTTCTTATGCTTGCAGAGTCACAGTCGCTGAACTTTGCCCTGCCGGTCGACGTAGTCCATGAATTCTTGGGGCGCGCCGAATTACCGGCCTATACACACAAGCCCGGAGACCTTGCTGCTGTGCTGGATTGGAACGGTCCCTTCGACCTGGATCTCGAAATCTGGACAGCAGACCTCGAGTTTCTCGGTACTGCCTCTGCGTTAGGGCGCTCTCCGGACGCGACCTCAGGCAGCGGTGTCAGCGAGTGGTTTGTGTTCGAAGAGTATACCGACGGCGATTTTAGCCAAGGTACCTTTGTGGTCTCACCATATTTCCACGGCCCTTACAAAACTGAGACCGTCAATGCCGTGCTTACAGCGTACCTTCCTGACGGTGAAACCATCACTGTCGAGCAAGAACTCGCCTTCATGCCACCGCGGGATCAATGGCACGCCATGGAAATCAACGTCGAGAGCGCTTCCGTCAAAATTCTCGACTTGTTTCCAGAGCCCCGCGCGCAGACCGGCTATAGCCACACACCGGGGGAATTGGCAGTGCTGCTGCACTGGGAAGGCGACTTCGACCTGGATCTGGAGCTGTGGACCGAGGACTTTGAGTACCTCGGCAACGCCTCCTGGATTGCTGACACGCCCGATGCACAAACTGGCGCCGAGGCTCCCGAATGGTTTGTCTTTGATTCGTACCTGGACGCAGAATACAGCACCGGCCGCTACATTGTCTCCCCGTATTTTTACGGGCCTGTTGGCGACGATGCGGTGACTGCACACCTGACGGTAGTATTTCGCGACGGTGAACGGATGGAACTCAGACGTAGCCTCTACTACGAGCCTCCGAGGGACCAGTGGTTTGCCGTACTGGTGGATGTCGACACCGGTGAAGTAAACGTCTTAGATACATTTGACCGCCCGTAGGACCGGAAAAGAAGGCTCTGGCTGCACTT
>SLOG01000382.1 GCA_007132635.1 Limnochordia bacterium | reverse complement strand
CGTATACGTAGGATTCGGCTGCCGATGAGTCCGAGAAGCAGTAGAGTGACTAGTATCCACAGGAGCTTGCGGCGTGTTCTTGTATTCACAGTCATCCCTCCATAGTTTGGTGAGGTCACTGGAGCATCGCAACAGGGGATCACACATTGGGTTTTCGTGGGAAAATTGTCAGCGCTGACATTTGGAATTCATTCCCAGCCGGATTTCGCCGTTTTCCACCACGAAAATGTGGGTTTTCTGACTCGTGCACCCAAAAAAAGCCACCAAAACAGTGATTCGTAAGTCATGACCACTGAATCGATGTCAGCGCTGACATTTGGAATTTTATGGAATTTGAGTGGCGTAGCGATGAGCCTTCGGTGGAGAAATCAAAGGAAACCCCCGCTACTAGTAGGTCTCCTCCTTAGACAGTCTTCTCTAACCTCAACACGGGCGGAGTTCCTTTGGACCCATTGCTGGAAAATAACGCCCGAATGTCAGCGCTGACAGTATCTGCGTTCACAACCTACCTCCCAACACCCTTGGGGCCAATCCCCTGCCCGCTACTGCCGAGACCCTTCACCGAAATCTCAAACGAAGGTTCTGCGGGTTCCACAGCCTGGCAATCGCTCCCCGGCAGGAATTCCCAGCGCTAACACTAATGTATGGGGGTGTGCCAAAACAGTGTGCAATCACAGATGAGGAGATGATGGAATGAAGACAGCCGTAGGGCGTGGTGCGCAGCTATGAGTGAAAACAAAGGCTTCTCCTATGCCAAGATCTGGTGGATTGGTTTCGGCTTCTTAGGTGTACAGCTCGCGTTCACCACGTACAATGCATTTCTTCCCCTAATGTACCGGGAGTTTTTTGCGTCCCGGGCAGTCGTCGGCCTGCTCATGGGGACCGACAACCTTATCGGCTTGCTGCTGATCCCGATAGTCGGGGCCTGGTCGGATCGCATCAACTCCCCCTGGGGACGCCGCCTGCCCTTCATCGTGGTAGCAGCACCGGTGGCAGCCTTGACCCACATGGCCATCCCGCTGGTGGCCTCCGTGTTGGCTCTGCTGATCATCACCGAAATCGTCTTCACGGCGGCCATGCACTCGTATCGAGGACCCGTCATTTCATTGATGCCTGATCACACGCCGCCTGAGAAACGCTCTACCGCCAACGGCATTATCAACCTTATGGGTGGTATCGGCACTCTAATCAGCTTCGGTGTACTAGCCTTGATCTATGATATCGATCCCCGATTGACCTTTGGTATCGGCGGTATTGTGCTCTTATTGAGCTTGGTGATTGTCTGGCGGAAGGCAGACAGACATCCTCCGTATGTAGATAACTCTCCCAGAGCGTCGACTAACCCCATCAAAGATGCCGCTGCCGGCATTCGAACCTTATTGAAGCCGGGCTATACAGGTCAGTTTCTAATCCTGATGGCGATGTTAACCTATTTCATCGGTTACGCTGGCCTGAACGCCATGTTCCCCATCTATGGTGTTGAGACCCTAGGGCTTACCGAAGGCAGAGCCAATTTTCTTCTCACCTCCTTCGCAGGGTCTTTTCTGGTATTCGCCTTACTCGCCGGTGTTATCGGCACCAGAATCGGCAAAATCCCTGCGATGCTCTGGGGTCTTATACTTGTGCCGATACTGTTTCTCATTGCCATTCCAATCCGCGAACCATGGATGATCGGTGCAATCTTTGTCCTAGGTGGTTTGGGTTGGGCCTTGGTCAATGTTCAGGCTATGCCTTTGATTGCTGATTTTGGCGGTAGAGACAGAGTTGGTTTCTATATAGGACTCTACTACGTCTTTACCATGTTGGGACAGATGATGGGCCCCTTCGCCCTAGGGCTTACCATGGACATCATCGGCAACCAAGGCATGTTCATGGCTGGAGCTGGGTTTTTCTTTTTAGCTTACGCGATGCTCAAAGCCGGCAAGAGAAAGTTGAGCGCTGATCCTGTAGAAATCGCCCGCCGGAGCCAAATGGTTTCTTAACCAAACTGCAGTATTACTGCTTACCCCTGGCGATGAACTCGATGAACGCTCCTGCTTGTTCTCTTAGCATGGGGGCGCTAGTAGTAAGCGCGAGCCTACCCTCGGCGTCTAACTGCGTCTGCTTCATAGTCTGCGCCTCCGTTCTGGAAAGTCGACGACGAGGACCCCATCAGTGGCCCTCGTCGTGTGCTGTCTACTATCTCCTGAAACTTCTCGATTACTCGCTATCCGCCAACAGCTCAGCCATATACAAGATACTATCCCACAGACCGGGCGTGGGCCGGTTAAAAGCATCCGTGTTGATCTGGTAGACTTGACCCTTTTCCACTGCAGCCAGTGTCTGCCAGCGAGGACCATCATAGAAGCTGTTTGGATCACTGCCCACTAGAATGACATCGGGATCGCGAGCGACAATGGACTCCGTGTCCATCTGAACCCAGGCACTCGCAGCGTCTCCAGCGATATTGTGGGCGCCGGCCAGCTCAATGGCTTCGTGGATGAAAGAGCCAGGTCCCGCCGTCCAAAGAGGGTCATCGTCATGGATGACAAACAAGACTTTGAGTCCCTTGGCAGCGATATCATCCGCCGCAGCCCGGACAACGGCTTCCTTTTCGGCGATGCCAGCCAAAAGCTTAGCCGCCCGCTCATCGGCGCCTACCGATTGGCCGATGATTTCAATGCTGTGTACTGCATCCGCAAGGGTCGTAGAATGCAGTGCGACAACTGGAATGCCAAAACCAGCCAGCCTGTCCACGTTTTCCTCGCCTGTCATGCTGTGTGCGACTATCAGGTCTGGTTCGAGGCTGACAACGGCCTCAATGTTCAGCGGCGTGATGCTTCCGATACTAGCAACCGACTCAACCTCCGGGTATTCGCAGAAATCCGTGCGACCGACAATGCGATCCGCGACTCCCAACTCGATGAGAATCTCCGTGTTGCTCGGAGCTACGGATACGATGCGCTGCGCATCCGGATCCACCTCGACAACTCGGTTGAACTGATCGACGACCGTCACTAGGTCACCAGCGCCGGCGACTCCTGCAGCAAGACTCCCCAACACGAACAACCCCACTATAAGTACTAACCAATGCCTATTCTGTTTCCGCATGCTGTACTGCCTCCTTCGTTTGTTTGTAGCTGACGGCATGCGCCACCAGTGATCGAGCCGCCGTCAGATTGTGCGGGAAATACACATGCACATACGACGCCAGCAGGCTGCCGTTCTGAAACCCTTCTTTCCCTAGCAAACGCCCTTCTGAGTCCTGCAGCGCATAGACCCCCTGCTGTTCTCGACCAGTAGGAGCCTCCCAACAGGTGTAGTGAAACTCGTGACCCCGCAAAACGGTTCCTGCCGGCCCTAGTATTGAAGGCTGCTGCAGGACAGCTTCGCGGTATCCCAGTGCCTGTAAACGTTCTTGCAGCACGGCCCTGCCGGGCACGATGCCCACCATCGGAAAACGAGTCTCTTCGCGGGGCACCTCCAAGGCTTCACACAGATAGGCAAGTCCGCCGCATTCAGCATAGATCGGCATTCCCGCCTGATGTGCCTGCCGGATGGATCGAGCCGACCGCTCGTTTCCGGATAGCCTCTCCCCGTACATCTCGGGAAATCCTCCACCCAGATACACGGCGTGAGCACTTTCGGGAACCGGTTCGTTCGCCAAAGGGCTGAACTCTCGCAGGACCCCACCTGCGTGCACCAATGCCCTAAGGTTCTCCTCATAATAGAAACTGAAAGCTGCATCTCGTGCTACAGCGACCACGGCTTTCTGTGCCGGAGAAACAGACGAAGAGTGTCTCGACGTGCTCCCTGGTGACGTACCCGAACCCACCGTCATCGTCAGGCCCAGCAGTTGATCGAGTTCTAAGTGCGTCTCAATGAAATCAGCAAGGTTCTGGGTCCATGAAGACAGAGACGTGTGTTCTTCAGCAGAGACAAGCCCGAGATGGCGTTCGGGAATGGTCAATTCTGCCGTACGCGGTAGCCCGCCCACCACTGGAATGCCTGTCTCGCTCTCAACTGCCTCTTTGACCATCTGCAGATGCTTAGGGTTCCCGACACGATTGGCGATGACCGCGGCAACCGACACCCGCTTGTCAAGCGACGCATAGCCATGCACCAACGCCGCCGCACTGCCGGCCATATGGCTTGCGTCCACAACCAACACCACCGGAAGGCCTAAGGTCTGGACGGCATCCGCTGTGGACCCACTGCCTCCCACACCCGAACTGCCGTCAAACATCCCCATGACGCCTTCCACAATGACAGCCGCTGCTCCCGCCGACCAGCGATCAAAGGTGCTGCGCACCCCGTCATGGCCCATCATCCAAGAATCCAAGTTAATGGAAGGCCGCTGACAGATGGCCCTATGGAAGCTTGGGTCGATAAAATCTGGCCCCACTTTGAAGGGCTGCACCGTAAGACCTCGGCGGACCAATGCCGCCATAAGGCCGCAGGCAATGGTTGTCTTACCGACGCCGCTGTGCGTTCCTGCGACTGCAAATCGTGCTTGTATCATCGCCGCACCTACCCTTCAATGCCCCGTCGCGCCTTTATTCCCTTGGCCAAGGGGTGTTTAACTGCGTGGATCTCGCTGACAAGGTCGGCCATGTCCAGGAGCGGTTCCGGCATATTGCGACCGGTCAGCACGACTTCCACCTGCGGATGACGTGAACGCACCGCAGCCTCCACAGCCGCAGTCTCCAGCAGCTTGAGATTCACTGCGTGGCTGATCTCGTCCATCACGACGATATCATACTTCCCGGACTGCAGGGCTTTGGTTACCATCCGCAATCCGTCCTCTGCCAGCTGGCGCTCTTCCGCCGTAGGTTCTCTATCCCTGATAAACAGAGGCGTCCCCACCTGCCGGATGACAAATCGATCGGCAAAGGCTTCGCATGAGGCAAGCTCGCCGGTGGTATTGCCGCCCTTCAGAAACTGCACGAACAGCACCCGGAAGCCGCAGCCAACTGCCCGCAAACAGAGGCCAAGGGACGCCGTGGTCTTGCCTTTGCCATCGCCGGTGTACACCTGCACCAACCCCTGAGGCAGTCGGGTTCGTTCCTGGGTCGTGTCCATTGCTTCACTCCCTTCCTCATTTTTTAGTCACACAACAGAAAAAACTGTCCCCCAAGAAGGACAGTTAGATACAGAGCGAGCGCATCACTGAACATGGGTACTCCATGTCCACACGCGGACTGCATCCCTGAGCCCTCTAAGTCGGAGGTTGCAGGTACGCAATAAGGGCAGGTCTTCTGACTTCCAGCCTCAAACCCATAGACCTTCCCGCTTGCGCAGTGGTGCTATGCGAGTTACGCTGGTTACAGCTGCGACTACAGTAACGGATTCTCACCGTTTTCCCTTTTAATCCATAGAAACCCTTATTGGTTATGTTGTCTGCACGTTCATCATACCATCCCAATTATCCGTTGACAAGCAGAACCTTGGCCTTTCAGCAGTCGAGATACTCGATCATGAGCCGCAGATAGCGGCGATAGCCTAGGAGAGTCTTGGAGATCGACTGATACACGATCCGGTCATCCACTCGCTGGTACTCGTGCACAAGAATATTGCGGAGGCCTGTGGATGCTGCTAACTGAAGAGCAAAATCTTCGGGCAGCACACCACACTCCGCCAGATTTATGAACGTGTTGAAGTAGTCGGAAGCCGGAGCCTGTTTGAGGTGTTTCAACGTCATCGCGTTGGCATCCGTGGCACACTCCACGATCAACTGCAGCTGCCTCTCGACGGCTCGTCTCACCTGAAGGTTTTGGGCATAACTCTCTTCGTCTACGCCCGCCGTGAGCTGTTCTAATTCCTGCAGAAACCCTGCCAGCTGGGCCAGACGTCGACAGATGATGTGGCTATCCATCCTGGATCACCTGCCAAATCTTGGCACGATTTGCTGCCATCTCCTGGTCCAAAAGCGGTTTGCATTCGTAATAGTGCTTCGTGTAGAACACAGCGTAGCGCTCAAAAAGCCCTATTTCTTCTTCATACACGACAAAACCGTCCCGGGCGATGACTGCCCGCAGAAGGGGATCCGCGGTCTGCAGATCCACGAGGTCCATTTCGCTCTTGCGAAACGCTACGATCAAATGCTCCAGCAAAGCCGCCTTCTCCGCTGGCTCCAGCGCTCGGTGACCCAGAAGGGCCACATCAATGTCACTGTCGGCCCGGAAGAATGGGGTCATGTAACTGCCAAAGCACACCACAAACCGCAAACCAAACTCTCGTGCGATCATCGCGACTTCTTGCTGAATACGTTGGTCCATGTCCCAGAGCCTCCCCTGCTGCTTCCCAGTATACCACAGGGACCATCTCCGGGCATCCCTTGTCTGCCAACTTCAGGGCTTCCAGCCGTGGTACCGCCGCTGCGCCTCCTGCAGCTGGTGCCGAAGCTGCTGAACCTCGTCAGGACAGTCAGCGGCGCAGCTGGCAATCTCGCCCGGATCATGCTCCCGATCGTAAAGAAACTCCTCGCCATCCGTATACTGGACGTATTTGTGCGTCGGCGTCTGCAGCATGAAGCCGCCCTGGGGCTTATCCGAGTAAGCACGTATGTGCTCTGCGTTGGGCACGATGCGCTCAGAAAGGTTAAACTGAAAGTACTCTGGTGCCTCTTGGCGTCCAAACACGGCATCGGCAAAGCTCTGTCCCTGCACGCCCTCCGGAACTGCATGGCTCGTGAGTTCAAGCAAGGTCGGCATCAGATCTGTCAGATTGACCTCCCAACTGCAAACGCCGGCGTC
This sequence comes from Limnochordia bacterium, assembly GCA_007132635.1. GTDB lineage: Bacteria > Bacillota > Limnochordia > Darwinibacteriales > SLO01 > SLOG01. Next base: position 1,172 of record SLOG01000382.1, on the reverse strand, counting down.
GGCGGTAAGGCCCGGATGCGAAACGATCAAGGGAACTCGCACCACGTCTTCGTAGAGACTAGTGGTCGACTTCCACACCATACCGTGTCCCCCTGCCATGTCGCCGTGATCGGCGGTGAAGACCACGATGGTGTTGTCGGCCTGGCCGCTTTCCTCCAGAGCATCCAAAATGCGCCCTACCTGCTTATCGACAAAGAGCACCTGCCCATAGTAGATCCGCAGAAATTCCCGCACAAAGGGCTCACCCAAATCACGCACCATCTGGCGGGAGTGCTCGTCGGCAAAGCGCGGTTCCCAGTGAGAAAACGTCTCCGGCAGTTCGATTTTCTCCGGATCAAAGGCGCTGTAGTACGGATCCTGGATCACATTGGGGTCATGAGGATTGTTGAACGAACACGTGACCATGAACGGCCGCGACGCACTCGTCACGGTCTGAAGGGCCCGCGACGCCGACTTAAAATCAAAGCACTTCTCATCGGTCCACAGAAGACGACCCATCTTGGCAATGAAATCTGCGTATGCCCGCCCCTGCCAGCGCTCCGCAGCCGCGTTCTTCAGGTACTCGCTCACCTGCACCGGCTGCGCCCAACCATACCAGTCGACCCACTGATCGCGGGGACGCTGTCGCACCTGAGCCATTTCGTCCGTCATCTCATCGTAGTATTCCTGGTGTTCCCGATACATATCCGGGAAATAGCTGAGCTCCTCGCCACTCAAGTGCCATTTGCCGTAAAAGTACGTCGAGTAGCCCGACTCGTTAAGAATTCTCTCCGTGGTGCGGTCGGCATTCGTGATCCCTTCCTCCGTTTTGGGCGAAGGACCAGTCCCCCGGGGATAGTCTTTCTGCATACAGTTGTGAGCGATACCGTGGGAACCAGGGTAGCGGCCTGTCAACATGGAAGCTCGGCTCGGCGAACACACCGGTGTCGGGCAGGCTGCATTAGTAAACCGGACTCCCCGGTGCAGCACTCGTTCGATGTTGGGTGTCGGAACCGGGCCCCCGTAGCAGCGAAGTATCCTTGCATTTAGCTGATCGCACATTAACAAAAGTACATTCGGTCTATCGGCCACAGGAAAGCCTCCTCACAAAGAACAGGGCAGAGCCAGCGGCCCTGCCCCCATGGTGACAGCCAAGTCTTAATCCATGCCGAACCTCAGCGGCGGTCGGGGTT
>SLOG01000017.1 GCA_007132635.1 Limnochordia bacterium | reverse complement strand
CTGACGATGGGCATTCTGATGGTGATGAGCGTCTGCGTGATGGTGAACAATGCTTTCTGGCCTCTCTATATCACCAATCGCTTGGCGGTTCCTGTTGAGTTTGTGGGCGCTTTCCCCTTCATACGGTCGCTAATAATGCTTGGCTTTTACTTCTTCGTAGTGCCTCGTTTTAACCCAGCAGTCTTTGGAAGACCAATGCTGACAGGTTTCTCCATGTTCGTGACGAGTCAACTGCTGCTCATCTTCTCTCCCCCCTTGGCATACTCCGTTCTTTTTGTCAGTGTTCTTCTAGAAGCGGGAGCTTTGGCCATGATAAACCCTATGATGGATGCCCTTTTAGTCACCACAGTGGATCGGCAGGAGCGTGCCCGGATCATGGCCATAATCTGGGTGGTCATTATTCTGCTTACGTCACCCTTTGGTTGGTTGGCAGGTTTTCTTTCGGAGATTAGTCGGACACTTCCGTTTGTCATGAACATTTGTCTGTTTTTCCTGGGTGGAGTGTTTACCTATCTCGCTTCTCAACGTGCTGTCCAAGACGTCCCCAGTGAAATGATCACAGTTCAAGAAAGGATGATATAGCATGCGAGATACAAGATTAGAAGCTTTGGCGCGAAACTTGGTACACTATTCCTGCAGGCTGCAGCCAGGCGAACGTGTTCTCGTCGAGAACACAGGTCTAGCTCGAGACTTTCTTACAGCCCTTATTCGGGAGATCTATGCCGCAGGGGCGAACCCCTTTGTGCAGATCAATGATCCAATTGTGCACCGAGAACTGCTCTTGCAGGCGAATGAATCACAGCTAGGTTTCCAGGCGGCCTATGAATCGATGCGTATGGAAGGCATGGACGCGTATATTGGCATACGCAGCGGGGACAATACGAGTGAGTTAGCCGACGTACCTTCCGATCAGCAAAAGCTTTATAACGTGCACGTTGGCCATCCAGTACATATGCAGATCCGAGTACCGAAAACGAAATGGGTTGTCCTCCGGTATCCAACGTCCTCCATGGCCCAGCAGGCTGGCATGAGTACTGACGCATTTACCGACTTTTTCTTTCGAGTGTGTACGCTGGATTACGCAAAACTGTCGCGAGCCATGGATGCGTTGGTCGATTGGATGGGTACAGTCGACCGTGTGCGGATTAAAGGTGAAGGAACGGACTTGGCGTTTTCGATTCGCGGCATCCCAACAGTGAAGTGCGCAGGTGAACTCAACATACCCGACGGCGAAGTCTTCACGGCACCTGTGAAGGAATCCGTAAACGGTACACTGACCTTCAACACCCCTTCTTTATATGAGGGTTTCACATTTGAGCAGGTACAATTGACATTTAAGAATGGCCGAATAGAAGAAGCAGCATCAAATGACACAGACCGCTTGAACGAAATATTGGACACCGACGCAGGCGCTCGCTATGTGGGCGAATTCGCTTTGGGCGTCAATCCGTACATTTTGGCTCCGATGCGGGATACTCTGTTTGACGAAAAGATCGCCGGCAGTTTCCATTTTACCCCCGGCCAGTGTTACGACGAGGCTCCTAATGGCAACGCCTCCGCGATTCACTGGGACATGGTCTGTATTCAACGACCTGAATACGGAGGCGGTGAAATCTGGTTTGACGATGTACTGGTCAGGAAGAACGGACTTTTTGTGCCTGGCCAGCTCCAAGCGCTGAATCCCGCAGCCTTTGACTGAGAATTGCTTGAAGCCATGAACGAGACGGGAGGATGAGTCTTTCCATGCTTAAAGACTTGAAAGAATCCGTTTGGGCAGCAAATATAGAACTCCCCCGCCAGAATTTAGTAACACTCACATGGGGCAACGTGAGTGGAATTGACCGCAGTCGTGGTCTAGTCGTTATCAAGCCGAGCGGCGTGTCCTATTCTGCACTATCGGTCCATCATCTGGTGGTGGTGGATCTTGAGGGACGGGTTGTGGAGGGAAATCTGCGTCCGTCGTCAGACACAGCAACTCACCTTGAACTCTACAAAGCGTTTTCTAAGGTAGGTGGTGTCGTGCATACGCATTCTACCTGGGCTACCAGCTGGGCTCAAGCTGGTCGCGGTATCGCTGCGCTCGGCACAACGCACGCAGATTATTTTTACGGTGAAATTCCTTGTACGCGCCTTATGACAACCGCTGAGATTGAAGGAGATTACGAGGCTGAGACAGGCCGAGTTATCGTGGAAACGTTTTCTCAAAGGGATCCGATGGCTGTTCCGGCTGTTTTGGTGAATAACCACGGGCCGTTTGTCTGGGGAGCGCATGCAAACGAAGCTGTTCACAATGCTGTCGTGCTGGAGGAGGTTGCGAACATGGCCTTGCATACCCAGTGTTTGCGGCCCGAAACATCGCCCATTTCGCAAGCACTGCTGGATAAACACTATCTGCGAAAGCACGGTGCTGCTGCGTACTATGGCCAGGAATAGCTGTGCTCTACCCCGGCAGGCCAGCACCGCTGCGGGTACTGCGCTTCAACCGGCTGATGCGGTGTCGAAACCGCTCGGAAGCCTGCGGCTGTAGTCGTTCTGCAAGGCGCAGGCCGTGTTCAGCCGCATGTAAAGCTCGGGCTAAGTCTTTGGTGCGGTGCTCATAGTACTTAGCGAGTTCCTCGCAGCAAACAGGGACATCGTCCATAAGAGCATGCCAGATGGGCTCAGCCCTATCGAATCGGTCTAGACGCTTGTAGCAGAACGATATGGCCAATAGAAGCCGCCGCAAGGTTTTGCGATCGGCCGCAAGGTCAATGGCGCGGTCATAATAGCGCAGTGCCGTCATGTGACGGCCTGCTTCCGCATGGAGCCGTGCAATGCCCTCCGCTTCAGAACTCCAGCGAAGGCTTTTCGGCGAGGCCGTACCTCGTTTGGACAAAGCAGAATACAGTGCTGCCAAAGACAAAATGTCAAGGGTATTGTGGTGCAGTACGTCATCCAGCAGTGTGCTGTCACCCGACTGCAGGTATGCGAAATACCTCTGGGGGACCTCAGCACCAGGCACATCGCCCTCTCGCCGCACTCCTAGTATGGTCTTCTCTAGTGTCTGCAGTGAGCAGCTAGGAAGCTCATGGCGCCATAGCCGGCGGGCGGCCGCCAGCAGGTCTAGGTGCAGCTCGACAATGGGCGGCGGATGGACTCGGGATAGAAGGAACCGATCGCGTAGTAAGGGCCAATCAAAACTACGCCCGTTGAAAGTAACCAGAGTCTGAACCGTCGCTAGCTCTTCATGTAGACACTCTAGCATCGCTAATTCCTCGGGAAAGTCACGCATCATGTACTGGCGGATGACAAACTCCCTAGCGGCAAAAAAACCGAAACCCACCAGGAATGCATAGGTCCCGGTCCCTCCCGCCAGACCGGTGGTTTCTGTGTCCAGAAAAACCGTTTTGCTGAGGTCGAGGGAGGCTGCTCTTGGCTCTCGGAGTAACATCTCCAATCCAACGGAAGCGCAGCCTAGCACGTCATATAGTTGACTGGTACCATGCTGGTGGGGCAGAACATAACGTGTTTCAATCAGGCAACAGCTGCCGAATGCATTAGATACCTGTCTCCCTCCCCATGCATTCGTGTCCGCACCAGCGGTGTCTGCCGGACTCCGCGTGTCAGTCAGCTTCTCTGAACTGACGAAGGCCTTGAGTTTCTGGCTGAGGTCCATCACCCATCACCTCCCGAAGAAATCGGCGGGTGTGGTTTTTTCCATTCGCGCCCACCTCGGCTGCCGGTCCGACGCAGGATGGGCAGCCGTCGGTACACGGGCAGCTCTCCAAGAGCTGCTGCACGCGCATCAGCACGGCACTGCGATTCTCAAACAGCTGCGCAGCAAACCCCACACCGCCAGGATACTTTTCATATACGTAGATCGTCGGTCGGCCGGTAAACGGAGACCGTAATTGGGCTACGACGCCCAGATCCCCAGGCGAACACATCAATTCGAGAGGTACCGTGTTGATGAGTAGATTCGCAGTACCCATGAGACCGCTCTGCAGAGCGTCTCGCTCGGCGGCGTCCCGTGGGATGTCGGCCTTTGTGATCCAGTACGCGGTCGTATGCATTTCCATCTCTGGCAGACTGATAGGGCCCCACCCAATATTTTCATGGGTATGGAACCGGATTTTCTTGTACATATGCGTTTTGGCTGCAACCATGACCTCACCCCACACATGCTGCGCTTCAGTCAGGGGTGTTTCGGCGCTGACATCCAGCACCTTGAGTTCGACAGCCAGGTTGGCGTCCGTGTAGTAATCGACTGAAACTTGCCGCGCATAGGCCTTCTGACGGTCGAAATCCAGCTCGTCGATGTGGTACTGCTGGCTCTCGTGGATATAGATGGCACCTTCGTGGATCAGCATGGGAGCGCTGAAGCGGTCGACCTCACCGATTACCTGGCGTCGTCCCCCTGTTGTGTCGATAATGGCGAAATTGTCGGCAGATGCACTGCGCAGCGAAACCTCTACAGCTGGGTAGTTTTCCTGCATCCAATACCACCGGCTCCCGACGCGGCGAAGCACCTGTTCATCCACGAGGAAATCAAGAATCGATGTAACGTCTTCGACACCGAAGGATTCATCATCTGTAAACGGAAGCTCAAATACCGCACATTTAAGGTGCGAGATTAGGATATAGAGGTTTTCTGGGTTAATCAGAGCCATTTCTGCACCTTGTCCCAATACGAATTCCGGGTGTTGGACAACGAATTGGTTAAGCGGACTGGAATTGCCGATGATGACAACGGCAGATAGGTCAGAACCTCGGCCGGCGCGTCCTGCCTGCTGCCAAGTGCTGGCTATGGTGCCGGGATACCCGGTGAGGACTGCGGCTTCTAAGGTGCCGATATCGACTCCTAGCTCTAAAGCATTGGTACTGACCACGCCAAGGACTCGTCCGGCGCGCAGGTCCCGCTCGATTTGCCGTCGCTGGTTAGGCAGATACCCTCCGCGATACCCTCGAATCTTTTCGGACGCGTCACCCAGTCGGTGGAATGTTTTCCTCAAATAGGTAACCAATATCTCGGTGTCTGTTCGGCTTCGGGCAAACAAGATCGTCTGGACGCTGCGCTTTAGAAACTCTTTTGCCACGCGTTCCGCCTCTAGGAGCGCACTGCGGCGAATACCCAATGCTGCATTGACGACCGGTGGATTATAAAACACAATTTCTCGCGGCCCCTGGGGAGCACCATTGTCGTCGATGACGGTTACACTACGTCCGATGAGGCGGCTGCCGTGGTCCGCAGGGTTGGAGATGGTGGCCGATGTGCAGATAAACTGCGGACTGGAACCATAAAAACGGCATATGCGCGCCAACCGCCGCAGCACATTGGCAGTGTGACTGCCGAATACTCCTCTGTAGGTGTGCAGCTCGTCCACCACGATGTACTGGAGGTTCTCGAAGAGCCGCATCCATTTCGTATGGTGCGGCAGGATGCCGGCATGAAGCATGTCCGGATTTGTGACGACGATGCTCCCCGCTGAGCGTATGGCGCGACGAGCTTCAGCTGGTGTGTCGCCGTCATAGGTGAACGTCTTGATCGTCCCGCCTAAGCGCTCAGTCCAATCCATCAGCTCAGCCACTTGATCTTGTGCTAGAGCCTTTGTGGGGAAAAGGTAGAGCGCTCTTGCCTCGGCGTTTTTCAGAAGAGAGTGTAGGATTGGGAGGTTGTAACACAAAGTCTTCCCCGAGGCCGTTGGGGTCACAACAACGATGTCTTCGCCGCGTAAGGCGGTGTCATAGGCGGAGGCTTGGTGACAATACAGTTGCTTGATTCCTCGCTCCTGGAGGAGTTCTTTGATTGACGTGTTCATGGATTCTGGGAAGTCTGCATAACGAGGTTTTCGAGCCGGTAGAGACTGCCAGTGGGTGATGTTCTCGCTCAAGGCTGGGTTGCTGCGGAGTTCGTCCAATGCCTGTTCTACGCTCACGTGAGACCCCTTCCTTCCTATGCCTATTGCTATCTTATACAAACACAGGTTCTTATGTCAATATACGGGGGACTCTTTCGAGCAGGACTTCGTCCGTAAGCAAAGAAGTGATGTACATGTAAGCATACCGAAGGTAGGAGGTATTAGTCAGCTGTGGAACTTCAAAGTGCTCTGGAGAGTCGGCGCAGCGTGCGACGTTTTCTTGATGAACCAGTACCGCGCACAGATCTCGAACAGATGGTTAAGGCGGCTAGTTGGGCTCCAACAGGGTGCAACCGGCAGATGTGGAAATTCATTATTCTAGATAAGAGTGACGATATCCATTGGTTTGGCCAGTTTTCTGGGATGGGTTGGGTAGCAAAAGCCCCTGCTTTGGTATTGTTTGTTCTCGATCCAGAAACGGAATACTGGCGTGAGGATGGTTCGGCAGCAGTGCAGAACTTCATGCTCGCAGCGCGTGCCTTAGGTTACGGTACGTGTTGGGTGCAGGGACAAATTGTGCCCCATGAAGCGGCGATCAAGAAACAGTTTGTGATTCCGCCGACATGGAGAGTGCTTGCAGTTGTTCCTGTAGGAAAACCGGAAAAGTGGCCCGATCCGCCCGTCAAGAAGTCTCTTTCCGATGTCATGAGCTACGAACGTTTCTAGAAGCAGTCCAAACAAGAAGACAGCGCTTGCCGATAGGGCTAGCGCTGTCTTCTGTTAAGCAGCAAAACTGTTACTCAGCGAAAAAGTATTGTTCGCCGATAAACGCAGCATCGATTGCAAGACCCTTGGTGGGCACGTTGCGTAGTCTGTCCGATATGAGTATCGGATAGCCGGCATTTTCGACGGTGACGAAATACGGTACGTTGTCGTAGAACCAATCGAAAATAGCATCGACAGCTGCATCACTCTCCGGAGTTGACGGGACTTCAGCCATGGCAGCTTCATGCAGACGGTAGAGTTCTTTGATATTCTCGGGAGGCTCAAGACCGCCGGCGCCGCCCGATGTGTACCAAGTCCGCCACTCATTGCCCCACGTACGCAGAGGCAGATAGTCTGTGCTAACTAGGCCATGCCACAGCGGTACACTGCGCCACAGCATGGATGCCATGATTTCGTTGGAGCCAATGCGCTGGCTCAATAGAGAGGCACTGATTTGTCGCAGCGACGTTCGGACACCCACTGCGTTGAAATACTCATTGAGCAACTCTAAAGTCGGTGTGAAGTCAGCAGCATACTCGCTGTACTCGATAAAGATCTCAAAGGGTGAACCATCAGGAGCCAGACGGAAGCCGTCGCTATCGCGCTGATCCATACCGATACTGTCGAGAATTCGGTTGGCCTCGTCGGGGTCGAATTCACTCGGCACAAGAGATGGCTTCTGCGCCATGCCAAAGTAGACAACATCGATGATCTCTTCGCGGTCGATGGTCATATTCATCGCTCGACGAAACTCAACGTTGTTCACTACGCTCTGCCAGGCAGGGTCGTCGTAGGTCGGGTTGAGTTTCAGAATCGTCGGAGCCAAGTGGTTTTCTAGAACTCGGACTTCGTATCCGCCGCGCTCTTCATTGGACGTGTAGAGCGGCATGCTTGGCAGAGCCGAACCATCCCGCAGCCAATCGGAGTCGCCGGTAATGGACATCATCTCCACCATCTGCATGTCGCTGACTTCATAGGAACGAATTTCGTCCATATACGGCAGTTGATTACCGGCCGTGTCCACCTTGTGGAAGAACGGATTCCGCTCAAAGATCATGACGCCAGAGGGACCCTCGACGCGCATCCAAGGGGTCAGCGTGGGAAAACCGATGGCACGAGCGGCAGTAAAAGCTGTGCCGGTTATATCCTTAATGTCAAACAGCTGCCACCACTCATCGGCATCTAGTTCCTCCGCCTCTAAGTAGGACTGCATCTGGTCAATATCTGTGTAGTCAATGTGGAACTGTCTTAGGAAATGACTTGGTTTTAGAAGCGCAGTGTAGCTGTGCCACCAGCCAGCGACAGCCGTCTCGGTAATGAATGCACCATAT
>SLOG01000356.1 GCA_007132635.1 Limnochordia bacterium | reverse complement strand
TAGGCGAGGCGCATCGTTGTCTGTAGGGGCCCGCCACAGATTGGCCTTAGGCCCTTGGCTCAACAGCTCCATGCCGGTGGATCGCAGCCGTTTAAGATTTCCCGTATTCCTGTCGAAGGCCCATTCGATGGAGCTGTTTCGCACGACAATGGAATCGGGTGAGTCCTCCAACTCTAAGGTTTCCAGATTATCTGTATCGACAAATTGGTTCTGCGGCCGCATGGAGTTGCTGCCATAGTCCAAGGCAAACTGGGCCCAAGCGATTTCGTGGCCAGCAGGAAGGAGGCTGGTCTTACGTTTGTGTGAAAAATGGACGTTGAGAAAGTATTCCCCCTCAGGCGTCCCTTCTGGTCTAGTGAAGGGGATTTCCACTGTTGAACTGTGTTTTGGGGGTGTCACTAGACTTGGCACTTCGCCTTCTTCCATGATCTCGCCGCTTCGCACAAGCTTCCACGTGATCGCTAGGTGTCCCAAATCGAGGAAATCATAGGCGTTGATGACGCGCAGGATCCCTTTATTCAGGTTCACGGCTTCAACGAAGACAGGCTGCTGCAGGCTCTTACATTCCCACATGGCCGGGTGGGGTGTGCGATCAGGCCAGACGAGGCCGTTGATGCAGAAATTGCGATCGTTTATCTCGTCACCGAAGTCACCGCCATACCCCCAATAGCGAGTCCCCTGCTCATCTGTCTTGACCAAGCCTTGATCGATCCAATCCCAGATAAACCCACCGCAAAGCCTCTTGTGCGAACGAATGGCTTCCCAATACTCTCGCAGGTTGCCGGTACTGTTTCCCATGGAATGGGCATATTCGCACATGATGACGGGTCGACGTTCATTGGGATCTGTCGCTAATTCCACTAGCCGTTCGATGCTGGGGTACATCGTGCTGATCATGTCTACGCTTGAGCTCACCCTATCGGCAGAACCCGTGTGGATAGTGCCTTCGTAGTGAATGGGCCTGGAATCAAACGCGCGGATCCAGCCAGCTGCGGCGGCATGATTTGCTCCATAACCCGACTCATTGCCCAAGGACCACATAACGACGCACGGGTGGTTTTTGTCTCGTTCTACCATCGCCGCACAGCGCTCCACGAAGGCCTGAAGCCATTCGCTGTTGTTGGCGGGATCGGCAGTAAATTGCTTGCGAGGTACATTGGCGATGCCGTGGCATTCGATGTTGGCTTCATCCATAACGTATATCCCGTGTTGATCGCAAAGGTCATACCACATGGGATCATTCGGGTAGTGAGATGTCCGAACAGCATTAAAATTGAACTCCTTCAACAAACGGATCTCTTCGATCATGTCTTCTTGCGACACGAATTTGCCCGTGGTGTCATTGTGATCGTGGCGATTGACACCTTTAAACAGGACTGCTTGACCATTGATAAGGATCTGCCCATCGTAGATTTCTACTTGACGGAAGCCGACGCGGCAGCGTGTTGCTTCGAGGACGGTGCCTGTTTGATCGCGCAACGTAATGACTAGCGTGTAGAGATAGGGTTTTTCTGCCGACCATTTTGCTGGTTCTTTGATTCCCGTTGCCAAATGGGCAGTCGTTTCCTGGTTTGGTGACACGCTGATCGATGTCTCCGTTAAAGTAGGACCGACCTGAGTGTGTCCGGAATCATAGAGGCGTGCCTCCAACTGCAGACCTCGCTGGGGTTCGGTAGTCAGGCTGCGGATTTGGGTCCGCACCTTCAGATTCCCGTCCTGGTAGTTGTTTGTTAGGTCTGCGCTGACGAATACATCCCGCATATGTGTGGAAGGGCGGCTGAAGAGATAGACGTCGCGGTATATACCACTGAGCCACCACATGTCTTGGTCCTCAATATAGGAGCCATCGCTCCAGCGCATGACTTGCGCGGCCAGAACGTTTTCGCCTTTTCGAACATACTCTGTGATATCAAATTCTGCAGGCAGGCGGCTGTCCTGGCTGTAGCCAACGTAGCGCCCGTTTATCCATAGGTAGAATGCCGAATCTACGCCGCCGAAGTGAATGACTATTCGATTCGGATCCCACGAGTCGGGCACGTGAAAGCGCATACGATAGAGGCCTGTCGGGTTGTCTTCGGGGACGCGCGGGGGCGTCGGTGTAAAGGGATAGATAACATTTGTGTAGATGGGCTTATCGTATCCATGCATCTGCCAGTTGCTGGGTACCCGAAGAGTATCCCAGCCTGTGTCGTCAAAGTCGAACGACGAAAACTCTCTTGGAACGCTGTGAGGATTGGGTACTAACTGAAAATGCCACTCACCATTGAGGCTCATGACTCGTGATGACGAGGATGGTTTTTCGCTGAGGGCGCTTTCGGCGTCGGCAAAGGGATAAAAAGAAGCTCGGGCAAGTTCCTTGTTTTGTTCGGTCATTCTGGGGTTTTCCCAGTCGGGTCGCGTTGGGTGTGTATGAGACATACAGAGTCCCTCCTATTTTACTGAACTTACAGGGGCTGGTTAATTGTCTATTTCGGCAGCGAATGATGCCCTTCCTTCCTCGGGCAGGGTTTCACCGTCGGTTGGCGAAACACGAGACGACGAGAGGGGAGAGACTATGATTCGATCAGGAATGACATCCGTTACGTTGCGCCATCTTTCGTGGCAGAGAGTTTTGCACTGTGCAGCTGAAGCTGGTCTGAGCGGTATCGAGTGGGGTGGCGACATCCACGTCCCGCCAGGCGACATAGAATTGGCTCAGAGGGTGAAAAACGCGACTGCAGCAGCCGGCCTATCGGTGTTATCGTATGGTTCTTACTATCGTGTCGGCTGTTCGTTGAAGGGCACAGATGGTTTCACACCCTTGCTGGCTTCGGCGGTGGCCCTGGAGGCACCCGTGATCCGGGTCTGGGCTGGAGACAAAGGCTCCCAGGAAGCCGATGCCGCTTGGCTGCAGCGAGTAGCGGAAGACACTGAGCGTATTGTCGAGTTAGCTGCCAAAGAAGAGATTCAAGTGGCCTATGAGTTTCATGGTGGGACGCTTACTGATTCAGGCGAATCTGCCGTGCGGCTCCTCCGCCAGGTGAAAAGTCCCATCCGTACGTACTGGCAGCCGTCTGTGGGGTTGACGGTCAGCCAACGTCTTGCCGAACTGGAGGCGGTGCTTCCATGGTTAATCTGCCTGCATGTCTTTCATTGGCGAGACCGCGAAAGACTGCCGCTGGCGGAAGGCGAGGAAGAGTGGGCCCAGTATCTTGCCCTCCTCCCCGCAGATGACGAGTTCTCTGCAGTACTTGAGTTCGTGAAGGGCGACAAACCAGAACAGCTGAGAGTAGATGCTGCGACGCTGCACGACTTGCTGGAGAAGAAAGAGGCAGCGAAAAAGCCCACCGAATAGTGGGCTTCTGCGTTCTTGCATTTAAAAGAGCTCTTCACCAATAGCTTCTTGAACTCGATTCATGACTTCACCGAAGGACTGTTGAGCTTTGAGTAGGTTTGTCAGGGTCAGATTCGTCCGGATTTGGCCCTCCAGGTCTTGGTATTCCTGTACTTGTTCGGGCTGGACCTGCTGCCCTTCGGCTTGTGCGTTTTGGAGCTGCTGCTGCGCGTTTTGCAGTTTTTTGAGGAGATCCTCCGCTTCTGGATCAAGTTTCACGCGGGTCTGGGCTGAACTCAGCTCTTTGTACTCCTCGGTTTCCTTTAGGACTTCAGCCAGCTCCTTCGCCTTTGTTTCTAACGTCAAATGATGCACCTCCAAGAATTTTCGTTCTCCCATACCTTCACACCTTCCCGACAGAAAGACGATGTCCTGCCAAGACGCTACGGAATTTCCTTGTTCTCTTAAGCAAACTGCGGTAAGTGGTCTCGGTGCGCTTCAATCAACTCGCCAGCGAGGCCCTCTGCGGCCGAGCGGTCTCTGCAGGAGCCGTCGGATAGAAGGGCTTCGACAACCAAGTTCATTCGACCCGATAGAGCGGCTTCCACAGTTATCTCAACCGTAGCCAAATGCCGATTGATGCGGGCTGCTAGCAGGTCGGGAAAGTCACTGGCCTGCAGCGGACGAAATCCGGTCGCACAGGCGGCTGCTGGCAGTTCAAGGACGCCATGCGGGAACACATTGGGTACTGAGCCGCTGTTCGGCAGGTTGACAGAGTATGTGCGACGTTTGTCGTGACTAATGGAGTCAAGGATCTCCATCAGCTGTTCGTGTTCGCCGGGTGCTCTTTGGAAAAGATCCTCGCGCAGAGCTTTTTCTCCTTTTGCTTGGGCACGCATGTTCGCATAGTCTTGATCTCCATCTCGGATAGTCGTCTCAAAGGAGAAGGCGTCAACTCCCAGAGTCTTTCCGTAGTAGGTTCCCGATGCAAAGATCTCCGGGTAGAATTCTGTGACGTGGCGATCGTTGACCGCTGGGTAAGCGCCCAGGTTTTTGTATAGTGACCAAGCGAAGGGTTCGTTAAGCAAACTTGTTTCTGGAGATTGGCTGTTCAGAAACTCGCGTAGTTCCGGGCAAACTTGGCTCGTGTCGTAAGGTCGACCTTCCTCGCGGGCGAGACGAACGTCCAGCAGCGGCCAGAGTGACAGGCCTTTCCACCGAAGGTCATAGACAAACGTTAGATGGTTGAGGCCTATTGCTAGGCTGGTGACCTGATCCAACGGCACACCGGCAGCTTTGGCTAGATAAGATTCGACGTGGTGAACACCATGACAAAGGCCTGTTACCACCGCCGAAGTCTCACGATGGATGGCCCGGCAGATGGCGGTCATCGGATTGGAATAATTGAAGAACCAGGCCTGAGGACACCAGGTTTGTATGTCCTTGGCGATAGACAGCATGACCGGGATCATCCGCAGGGCGCGTGAGATTCCGCCGGGCATGGCTGTGTCACCGACCGGTTGGTAGATTCCCCAGCGACGAGGGATAAACACGTCGGCCTCCCAAGCACGACGACCGCCGACTGCGACAGTTGTGACGACAATGTCTGCCTCTGGCAGAGCGTCCCGCCGATCAGTATACGAACTGACGACAATGTCAGCGCCCTTCGCCTCTATCATTCGCTCAACGAGACAGGCTACACTCTCAAGGGCTTCATCATCAATGTCCACTAGGCGGACGTCCCAACGTGTATCGGGGGTCTGGATCATGTCGGCAATCAAGCCTTGGGTGAAGACAGCACTTCCAGCGCCAATGAGTACGATCCGCTGCTGGCGCACATTCATTCCTCCTCAGGTTCGGGTTCAATTCTGGTTCCTTGCTTCCGGTACGTCTTACCCAAGCGAATGCGATAGGTCTCGGCAAGGCGTCGGGCTGTGGCTAACAGTTCAGTGTCCAAACGAGCAGTTAAGCCGCAGGACGCACTGATCGATCGAGGTGTGGGGATGAGCCGCATGGGAACACCCATCTCTTTCGCAGTTCTTTCAAATTCGATGGCCGAATGAGTAGATGCAAACGTGATCAGGATACAATCTTTTGTCGTTGAGATCGCCTCCATTGCGTGTAAACTCCATTAAGAAAGAACGTGTTACGGTTGACACAAGTATATCTTGACAATGCGGCTACGTCTAGAAAAAAACCCGACCAGGTCATGCAGGCCATGTTCGAGTTTATGGCAAATTGCGGCTGCAGCCCCGGGCGGGGTGCCTATGATTGCGCACTGCACGCAGCAAGGCAGGTCTATGCAGCGCGTTGTACCTGCCGAGACTTTTTTGGCGCGGCCGATCCCGCCTGCGCGGTGTTTGTGCCGGGGGCTACTTTTGGACTTAATGCTGCTCTTCAGGGGCTGCTGCTGCCAGGAGACCACGTCCTAGTCAGCTCGTTGGAGCACAATGCAGTCATGAGGCCGCTGCAGGCTCTCGAGAAACAGCGGGGCATTGAGGTGTCAGTGGTTGAGGAATCACCGGTAGACGCAGTGGGCGTTCGCAGTTGGGAAGAGGCGATGCGGCCAAATACTCGGATGATAGCTGCCTCACACGCTTCAAACGTCATAGGCATCTGTCGCGATCTTTCAGTCCTAGGCGATTTGGCGGTCGAGCACGGTCTGTGGTTTGTGGTTGATGCCGCACAAACCGCTGGGTTGTACGACATCAATGTCTCAACGGTCCACATTGATGCGTTGGCTTTTTCTGGTCACAAAGCCCTTATGGGGCCGCCGGGCATAGGAGGCCTGATCGTCAGCCCCCGGGCCGGAACAGCCATGGCTCCTTTGGTCTATGGAGGTACCGGCAGTCAGTCCGAGACCGAGTCCCAACCAGAGTTTCTGCCAGACCGATTAGAAAGCGGCACGATGAACACGCCAGGTATCGTCGGACTGGCAGCAGGAATAGACTATGTCTCGGCTATCAGTCCGACGAGGATCCGCCAGCACATTCATAGCTTATCTCACCGATTCATTGCAGGAGTTGAGCAGATCCCCGGGATTGTGTCTATCCAGTCGTGCCTTACTCCGACAGCCGTGGTGTCTGTGGTTCCGCAGGTGCTCGGCCCGAGCGAGCTGGCCTATGAATTGGACGCGCAGTATGGTGTCATGGTCCGCTCGGGTCTGCACTGCGCCCCCGCAGCCCACCGGTTCTTGGGGACATTCCCCGCGGGTACCGTCCGTTTCAGTTTTGGCTGGTTTAACACGGACTCTGATGTGGATTATACTTTAGAAGCGCTGGCTGCATTGGCCTCGTCACTTCCAGGGGAATAACTCGGGTCCTTTATGGAAAGAAAACCCAAAAAATCGCGAAACCCTTCAATGATGGCTTCACTGTTGACAGAGTAATAATGCGAGGGGGATTCCGTTCGAAGCTCAACGATCCCCTGCATTTTCAATAAGCTGAGATGTCGACTAACGGTGGACGCCGATATGTCAATGGATTCAGCCAGGGCTTCGACGGACATCTCGCCGTTTTCCTGCAGCAGCCGCAGCAGTTCGTTTCGGGATTGGTGCGAGAAGCATTTGAAGAAATACGCGCTCTTTTCTGGCATGGTAGAATCGACTCCTTCGGGAATCCGGCTATTAGCAGCTCAGTTATGGGTTTCCTTAAGAACGAGATATTTCCTGCTTGACTAGAGAGCCCCCTTCGTCTATACTATAATTGCATAGATGCACAGATGTCAAGATGTACAGTTACGCAAATAGGGTAGGAAGTTGGTGAGAGAAGCCGTTTTTCTGTCGGGGGTCTTATCGCTTGACTCATGAGAGGAGAATTCACATGAAATTGGCACAGATGAGCAAGAAAAAGAAAATCACATTGGTTGTAGCTCTGATGGCAGTCTTGTGGGTTTCATGGTATACGGTACAGGTTAACAGCTCTACAAGGGTATCAAGAGAACTGCGGCGTATGCAGCCAGGTGTCGTTCAGATGCTGAACGATCAGGGCGAGACCTTTCAGATCACAGTGCGGATAGCAGATACTCCTGAACTGCGTAAAGCTGGTTTTACCAGGAATGGTGTCCAGACCATTGAGGAGAATATCCTGCTCTTCACGTACCCGGCAGATACTTTGGAGAGGCATAATGTGCAGCGAGTAAAAGCACCGCTTGACATGGCTTTCTTCAGGGCCGATGGCTCTCTTATTCAGATCAACCGGACTCGCGTCAACGCGACGACCAGTTATGGTCCAACAGGGCCCAACAATCGGTATCGCTACGTACTTGTTGCTCCTGCAGGCTATTTCAGCAGGCAGGGTGTTTCCGTCAGAACAGATGCGCAGCTGCTTCCTGATACCATCCGGCGCTAGAAGAAAAGCGCTCTCCCAAGGAGAGCGCTTTTCTGTTACAATGAGTGCAGAGGTGATTTGATGTTGAGAGACATTCTCCAGATCCGTGAACCAGTCAACGCACTCACTCACCTGTCCATGTTCTTGCTAGGCATTGTAGGGTTAGTCTTGCTTATTGCGAGGACACTATCGGACCCCTCGCGACTCACAGCGGCCGTTGTGTTTGGAGCGAGCATTATCGTGTTGTACGGTGCTAGCACTGTGTATCACTGGGCTCGGACGAGTCCCCGCGGCGAACTCCTTCTGCGGCGCATCGATCATATGGCCATCTAT
>SLOG01000102.1 GCA_007132635.1 Limnochordia bacterium | reverse complement strand
TCATGGTGAATGATGGACGTCTTACCATGATACAGCTGCGGTGCTCGGACGATGTTTCCACCGAAAGCCTCAGCAATGGCTTGGTGACCCAGACAGACACCGAGGATGGGAACGGAATCCCCTAACTCTCGCACCACAGGAACGCTGATCCCGGCCTGCGCCGGCACACCAGGGCCCGGGGAGATGACGATCTGCTCTGGCGATAGGCTGCGCAGTTCATCAATTGTTACGGCGTCGCTGCGGAATACACGCACATCAACACCAAGTTCTCCAAGATACTGATACAGGTTGTACGTAAACGAATCGAAATTGTCGATGATAACCAACATAATGGCTCCGCCTCCTCTAAGCTCCGCTCTGCTCCGCTCGTCTCACTGGAAGGCCGTTGATCTCCTTGACTATGGCGAGTACCGGAGAGAGTCAACGCCTTCCTACCTGTTCTCATTGCCTTTTCGTCTCCGGTGACGACTCGGCGGCGACGGGAGCTGACCTTGCTTCCGCCTGCCGAATTGCCTCCAAAAGAGCCCGCGCCTTGCCAAGGCTCTCTTCGTACTCCTTCGCTGGCTGAGAATCGGCAACGATGCCTGCGCCCGCCTGCACATACGCGGTATCCCCCTGGAACACCAGCGTCCTTATGGTGATGCAGACGTCCATACTACCGTTAAACCCCAAGTAGCCGACAGCTCCTGCATAAGGTCCCCGCTTCTTCGTCTCCAGTTCATCGATGATTTCCATAGCTCTCACTTTGGGTGCCCCCGACAGGGTACCCGCCGGCAGGCAGGCCTGAAGGGCTTGGTGCATGCCGCAGTCCTTACGCAGAACTCCTACCACATTGGTAACGATGTGCATGACATGGGAATACTTCTCCACGTGCATCAGATTCTTGGCCTCTACAGTGCCGAACTCAGACACCTTCCCCAAGTCATTACGGCCCAAGTCTACCAGCATGAGGTGTTCCGCCCGTTCTTTTTCATCGTCCAGCAGCTCCTGCGCCAGAGCTGCGTCCTCCCCAGCATCGCGGCCGCGCCGTCGAGTTCCAGCGATGGGACACGTCTCCACGTGGTCGTCCTTGACTTTCACCAAGAGCTCAGGCGAAGACCCCACCAGCTGATAGTCCTCAAAATCGATAAAGAAAAGATACGGAGAGGGATTGAGGCTTCGCAGTACCCTATAGGTCGTAAATGGATCAACGTCCGTTTCGACGGCCAACCGCTGCGAGAGAACAACCTGGAAGATGTCTCCCTTTTGAATGTAGTCTTTGGCCTTGAGAACCATGCGGCGGTAGCTGGCCTCTGTCTCTGTGCTGGAAAAGCCTGTGGACAATTGGGATACAGCTCTCTCCTCGCGCACGGTGCGGGAATTCTCAATTTCCTGCCGCAGCGATTCCAATCGGTTTGTAGCCGCCGCATAGTCTGCTTCCGTATCGGCCGTGATTGGCGCCAGCACAATGAGCTGCACCTTCTGTCGCAGGTGATCATACACGACCAGTTCATCTGTCAGCATCAGGTGAATATCCGGCAGCTCTCGATCATCCTCCTTGAAGCCGGGAAGGCGTTCGTAGCTTCTGACAATGTCATAGCCGAAATAACCAACGGCTCCACCACTAAAATCCGGTAATCCCGGGAAAGCGGCGACTTTACAACCTCGCACAAGGCTGTCTACAATCCGAAGCACGTCCCCGTACTGCGTCGTCGTCTCCGAACCCTGCGCAAAGTCCACACGATTATCATGGACCACGATCTCCGCGAAGGGACGACGGCCGATAAAGGAGTAGCGCCCCCATTTTTCGCCTCCTTCTACGCTTTCTAAAAGGTAACTCTTCCCTCCCGGACAGAGTTTGCGAAACAGCGCGATGGGTGTTTCTATATCGCCTTCCATCTCCATAGTTACGGGCACTCTTCGGTGACAGCGACCCAGTTCAGCAAACATAGACATATCTGGATAGACCATAGACTCTGACGCCTCCTTTTCTTAAATTTGGATAAAAAAAGACGGCACTTCATCCCGCAAGGGACGAAATGCCGAGATTCCGCGGTACCACCCTAATCGAGATAGCGAAAACGACAAGTGCAGCAGCTGGAGGGGAAACAGAAAAACGCTTCATCCCCTAGGACGAAGCGCTGCTTCGCGTTGCCACCTAACTTAGATAGTCGCCTATCTCACTCTTTCGGATACGGAGACACAGCCTCGATATCCTATCCCTATAACGTGGGAAACCCGGCCCATACTACTAATGATTTCGTACGGCTTCTCAGGGAACCATTCAATACGCAGTCCAGATTGGGCTTCCACCATCCCCAACTCGCTGAGCCTTTCTGACGTACCTACTCTTTCCCGTCACAGAATTTAAAGTCTCTTCTTTGCAGTTATCATACACGTCCAAAGCACATCTGTCAAGCGGAAATAGCAGAACTCAACAACCCGAACACGATCTGCAGCTGCCTTTCGAACAGCTGGATGCACCGCTTCCCGCTTTGACGAACATAAACGACGTAAAGGACTGCGCTGTCTCCGTCGAGCTGCACTCGGGACATACAGCCTCCTTGCCGGCGGATTTTTCGCTAATGGACATGCGAGCCTCAAAGGCTGTCCTACAATCCTTACATGTAAAATCATAGGCTGGCATTTTGTCTTCACTCCTCGGTGACCGCAATCTTGATCCTATATCAATTCTACTGTACTACAAGTCCCTGTAGCTGTCCAGGAAAGCGTTGATTTTCTCAGCCCCAAATGGTATGTTGTTCCTATGGGCACAAACATGCCATAAGGCGCCAAGGAGGCAGCAGCTATGCTTGAGTTAACGGGACTACATAAGACATATGGCAAGAGCGTGAAAGCCGTAGACGACCTCGATCTCACCGTGAATAAAGGCGAGATTTTCGGGTTTATTGGCCCGAACGGTGCCGGAAAAACTACGACTATCAAGATGATCACCGGTATTATCAACCCTGATAGTGGTTCGATTAAGGTAAACGGCATTAGCTTGAACGCCGACCCCTTAGGTGCCAAACAACAGATTGGCTTTGTACCGGACACACCTAGCATGTTTCTCCGGCTCAAAGGCATCGAATACCTGAATTTCATGGGAGACATGTACAGCGTATCGACCGCAGACCGGCAAGCGCGCATCGAACACCTAGCCAAAGAATTTGATCTGACCCGAGTGCTTGCAGATCCCATCCAGAGCTACTCTCATGGTATGCGCCAGAAGATCATTGTCATCGGTGTTCTGCTTCACCAACCGCCTGTGTGGATCATGGACGAGCCCATGACAGGCCTAGATCCGCGGTCGTCGTTCACCCTCAAACAGATGATGCGGGAACACGCCGACCTAGGAAACACCGTCTTTTTCTCCACCCACGTGTTGGAAGTGGCCGAGAAGCTATGCACTCGGGTCGCCATCATCAACAAGGGGCGAATCCTTTTCTGCGGCGGTATGGAGTCCATGCGGGAGCATTTCCGCACACACGCCTCGCTTGAGAATATTTTCCTGGAGTTGACTAGCGATGCGGAGTAAACTCCTATCTCTCACGATGGCTCTACTGCGAAACAGCGATGGACTGGGCATCCGGCCGACAACCCCTTGGGGGCGCCGCATTCTGTTCGGCAGCCTAGCAGTGGGGATTCCTGCCTACATATACGCCACTGTGTCGCTGGTACAGCTAATGTATGACTCGCTGCTCGTGCTGGATCAGACCGGTGTACTTATCAGTTGGGGCCTGGCTGCAGCCTCTCTGCTACTTCTCCTGATCAGCGTCGTCCACGTTGTGAGCAGTTTCTACTTCTCCGTTGATGTCGAGAACCTGCTCTACCTGCCCGTTCGGCCTTGGGAAATCGTCGGGGCCAAATTCTTAAATACGTTGGCTTACCAGTATTTCTTGACCACATTGATCCTTCTACCGGTGTTGGGCGTCTATGGAGCGAAATCCGGTTTCAGCCTGCTGTACGTGCTTTACAGCCTAGTTGTGATCCTCTTAATCCCCATTCTACCGCTGGCTGTGGGGTCTGTCCTTGTCATAGGCATCATGCGGTATGCTAACGTTTCCCGCTACAAAGACTTGGTGAAAACCGTCGCCGGGGTTCTGGCTATCTTTGCGGTCTTCGTCTTGTCCGCGCTGCTGCAGCGTTTCGGCGACGAAATTACCATGGAGCAGCTCGAAGAACTGATAGCCGTCGGAAATAACTCCCTGATCGCCATCACCAACCGCATGTTCCCTACAGCGGCTTGGGCAGCCAACGCCTTGCTCCAGCCCGACTTGGGACACGGTTTGGTTAATCTCCTTGTTTTTGCTGCTATCTCGCTGGTGAGCTTTGGGCTGCTGCTTTGGTTCGGTGAGCGTCTGTACCTGCGCGGAGTCATTGGGCTGACCGAAACCGGTTCTCGTCGACTGAGTCCCGCCCTCGATCTCACATCGGCAGCTGTTCAGCACAGACCTTTGAACACGTATCTACTGACCGAACTCCGACTGCTCTTTCGCACCCCAGTATACTTCTTGAACTGTGTGCTCATGAACCTCGTCTGGCCGGTCATTGCCGTCATTGCCGGTATGGCTGGAGACGAGAGCATAAACCTGGCTGCGGAGTGGCTGCGGAACGAAGCCGGACCCGGCATGCTGCTTAGCAGCTCGCTGGCCCTGCTTACCTTTCTGAACGGAACCAATGCCATTACACCGACAGCTATTTCTCGGGAAGGCAGCAGTTTTTTCATCAAAAAATACATACCAATGGACGTACGTCACCAGCTGACAGCAAAAGTACTGTCCGGTTTTCTCCTGGGCTGCACGGCGCTGGTGGGGCTACTGCTTCTGGCCATTGGATTCTTGGAACTATCGCCAGCTCTTGCTGCTTCGCTGGTTGTTTTGGGCTGGCTTCCTGCCGCCCTCACATCCTATTTCGGTCTCCTCATCGATCTCTTTAACCCGAAACTTCAGTGGGACAGCGAGCAGAGAGCAGTTAAACAAAATATGAATGTCCTGTACACCATGGCGGCCTCAGCCATGGTCAGCGCGGCTGTCGGTTATGGAGGGTACCGACTTGCTTGGGGCTTACTGCCCACAGCACTGGCCGCGGGTGGTTTCTATGTTGGTCTGACGGCTCTGTGCGCCTTTCTTGTGTACACGAAAGGCGCCGCAGCCTTCCACTCGTTAGAGGGGTGACTACGGCTCCTAGGAAGGCTCTATGCTTCAGCCGCTAGAATCTCCAGCAGTTTGTCGGCATAGGCATGACCATCCGCATCATCCGACTCCATGCGAATGGCCTCGGCCGCATCGATACCGAGCCCCAATTCGGCCGCAAAAGCAATTTGGTTTTGAGCAAAGATCGCATTGTCCATGATAGCAGGGGTAGAACCGAGCTGCCTCAAGGCGGCGACACCAACAGCATCAATCGCCACCGGATCCTGGGAAACAAGCGTGATCCCTGCCGGCACCCGCTGGCCACTCGACGGTCCACCGGTGACAAAAGCTTCCACACCATCCATGATATACAATGACGGTCGATAAGCCAAGTTGATTTCGGCGATCATCTTGCGCATGTGGGGCGAGCGATGAAGCTGCTGCATGTAGTTATTTCCCGTCTTGGGGATAATCCCTACAGCCAACTTGAGAGCCATAGTGAACACTCCACCATAGGCATGCGTTTTCAAACAGCCTAAGGCGATCACGTGATCGACTTCGTTCAATATTTTCGGTACATGGAATCCGTTCGGCCAGTGAAGACCTGGACGTTCGAAATGCTCGAGCTCGTCATCAGGCAGCTCGTCGAAATTCACGACTTGGACTCCTCGCGCTTCGGCTAGAGCGAAGATGCCCTTCTCCTCCATGACCTGCCGCGTAGTAGGCGGCCCGCTGCGTTCGCCGATGATCACCTCGGCAGCGCCTCGCTCCTGCAGCTCATCAATGAGAGCTGTCAGTGTCTCATTGTGGGTCGAACCGGGAGCAGGGTCAGCTGTGTTGAAATTCGGCTTGATGAGTACTCGCTTGTTCTGAACGTCGGGAAACGCTGCCAGTCCGACAGCGCGATGGAGGGCATCAGTGCGGTCATCCGTGCTGATGAGACCCACCACCGCCTCCGGTCTGTCTGCTGCGGCGCTCCCGCCGGCAAAAAGGAACGGCGGCAGGTTTAGCGCCGCCCAGAAGGAAAACAGGCGGGATAAGAAGGTGCGGCGATCCAAATTCGCTGGACTCACGTCGTTACCTCCCGTATCGTTTTCCACTGACTTCGCAACGAAACATAAAAACCCTCTTATCCCTGCAGCATTTTCTTTAGCGCTGATTCCGTGGGGACGCGGCCGCTCATCTTGACTTCACCGTCCACGACCACCGCTGGTGTCAGCATGACACCATAGTCCATAATCGCGTCCAAGTCCTCCACCTTAACCACGTCGGCCTCCATGTCCAAATCCGCAAGAGTGCGGCGCACTCGTTCTTCCGTTGTCTTACACTTTGCACAACCGCTGCCAAGTATTTCGATTTTCATTGAAAACCGCCTCCCTATTCGTTATTCGTATTCGTCATGCAGCAAACGCACCATAAATTAGACCCGACAGAGTAGCCATAACGACAACCAGCACGATGAAACTCAGCGTCTTCCTTGTCCCCAAGACACTTTGAATCACCAGCATGTTCGGCAGGCTGAGGGCTGGTCCGGACAGCAAGAGCGCCAAAGCTGGACCTGGTCCCATACCGGCTCCCAAAAGACCTTGTAAAATGGGAATTTCAGTCAGCGTTGCGAAGTACATAAACGCCCCGACAACGGAGGCAAACAGATTCGCCCGCAGACTGCTTCCGCCAACTAACTGCTCCACCAGCTCCGCTGGAATCAAACCCGCGTCTGTGCCCGGCCTGCCCATTAGAAGGCCCGCCACCAGCACACCGCCAAAGAGCAGCGGCATGATCTGTTTGGCAAAGTCCCACGTGGAATCCACCCAGCTA
This sequence comes from Limnochordia bacterium, assembly GCA_007132635.1. Classification (GTDB taxonomy): domain Bacteria; phylum Bacillota; class Limnochordia; order Darwinibacteriales; family SLO01; genus SLOG01. Next base: position 1,113 of record SLOG01000102.1, on the reverse strand, counting down.
ACTCGTTCATCTGACTCAAACCAGCGAACCACCATGTAGGTCAAAACCGCCAATAACACAACAACCAAAGGCCATTTAACCTGAAAGACAGCATAGAAGAAACCCGAGGGGTCAGCAGGGCGGCTCCAGGTTGCTGTGACAAGAATCAACACCAGCACCGCGAAGTAAGCAAGGTTCTGCAGCGGGGTGCGAGGCGGATCACCCTCGTCAACCGGAGCTGCGATCTTCGCAGTTCTTTCAGCATCCTCACGTCCATACAAAGCGGCCATGACCAGGCCGATCACAATGGCAAACACCACCGCTCCAACGGCGCGGGCAACCCCTAACTCCCAGCCGAGAACCCGAGCAGTCATAATGACTGCCAAAAGGTTGATAGCTGGCCCCGCGTAGAGAAAGGCAGTGGCGGGACCGATTCCCGCTCCTCGACGATAGATACCGGCAAATAGAGGCAGTACGGTACACGAGCACACCGCGAGCACAATGCCAGATACTGATGCCACAGAGTACGATACCCAGCGGCGGGCACTACTGCCGAAATACTGGATTACCGCCCCCTGGGACACGAAGTTTGCCACCGCTCCAGCAATAAAGAACGCTGGGATCAAGCAGTATAAAACGTGCTCACGCGCATAATCCTGCAGCATATGGAAAGCTTCCAACAGTGCTGCCGTCATCCGAGGGCTATCCAAGGGAGCTGCATAGACGGCGACAAACACGAAAACCATAAGGACGAGTTTTTTCCATTCACTCATTGGAATTGACAACCCCCAAGGCTTTCATTGTGTCTTCCATGTCTTCATACAGCACCCGGTCCAGGCAGTCAAAAAAACTTGTGACACAACCCACGCGTAGGGTGTAGAACACCTGAAGCCCTTGTTTGCGACTGCTAACAATACCCGCATCTCGCAGACTACTCAAGTGTTTTGACACCGTTGGCTGTCCTTGTGCAAGAGCAGCTGCAATCTCACACACACAAATCTCTTCCTGGCCACGCAGCATGTCCAGAATTTCCAAACGCGTAGGGTGAGCTAGAGCCCTCGCAACGCGGGCTCGACGCTGATAGACGTTGTCCAAAGTGCACTCCTCCATTCACGAAAACCATTGAGCTTACCT
>SLOG01000294.1 GCA_007132635.1 Limnochordia bacterium | reverse complement strand
AAAGAATTGGGCTCTCTAACACGATCTGACGACAGTTTTCAGGTCCAGGTTTCAGCAGATCGAATTCCCGCCCCAATGTCAACCGTGTCGAAGTCACGATCTCCTCTCGCAGTGCGTCGATGGGAGGATTCGTTACTTGAGCAAACAACTGCTTAAAATAATGAAACAGGAGCTGCGGCCTATCTGATAAGACGGCCAACGGCGTGTCAGTCCCCATAGCGCCCACCGGCTCCACTCCGTCCTGAGCCATCGGCGCCAGAAGCAGACGCATTTCCTCATACGTGTAGCCGAACACGCGGTTTTGCTCGTGCAGAATTGTCTCGTCCAAGTCGGCGTGCTCATTCGGCGGGCGAAGCGGAAGATCGCGCAAATTGTCCTGCAGCCACTGTCCATATGGATGACTCGCCGCCAGCTCTGACTTCAGCTCGTGATCCTCAATGATCCTACCTTGTTCTGTATCCACCAGCAGCATACGTCCCGGTCGCAGACGACCCTTCTGCAGCACATGCTCTGGGCCAATTGGGAGAACTCCGACTTCCGAAGCCATGATTATTCTCTCATCATCTGTCACGTAGTACCGAGAGGGGCGAAGCCCGTTCCGGTCCAAGATAGCCCCGACTAGTCGTCCATCAGAGAAAGCCACCGACGCCGGCCCATCCCATGGTTCCATCAGACAGCTGTGGTATTGATAGAATGCCCGAAGTTTTTCGTCCATGAACGGATGATGCTGCCATGGTTCGGGCATCATCATCAAGAGGGCATGGGGAAGAGCGTATCCAGACGCCATTAAGAATTCAAGAGCATTATCTAACATGGACGAATCACTGCCAGACTCATCGACTACAGGCAGCACATGAGAAAGATCCTCACCGAACGTCCCACTGGAGAAAGCTGCTTCGCGGGCTTTCATCCAGTGAACATTGCCGCGCAAGGTGTTGATTTCACCATTATGCGCTAGCAAGCGATTGGGGTGCGCGCGCTGCCAACTAGGAAACGTGTTGGTGCTGAATCGCGAATGAACCAATGCCAAGGCTGTTTCGGCCCGCTCATCCGCCAAATCCCGATAGAAACCGGCCAGTTGCCCAGCAGTGAGCATCCCCTTGTAAACCACAGTTCGATGAGAAAAACTCGCTGCATAGACATTTGGTAAGCGTGACTCAACCCGACGCCGCAGCACAAACAGTGCTCTCTCTAAGCCAGAACTATCCGAGAACTCCTCTGCAGGCTGTACAAACACCTGCATGATCCTTGGCATACACTCTCGTGCCGTGTGACCAATGGTGTCGTCGTTTACCGGTACCGGCCTCCAGCCCAAAAGCAAATGCCCGGATTCGTCAACAACCTGTTCAACAGCTTTTTTTACAGCCGTCAATGTGCCTGCTTCCGACGGGATGAACAGCATCCCCACACCATAGGTTCCGGCCGGTGGCAGAGAAAACCCCAGAACGGCACATTCGGCGCGCAATAAACCATCTGGAATCTGCAGCAAAATGCCCGCACCGTCTCCAGTATCGGTCTCAGCACCGCTTCCACCGCGGTGATGGAGATTGCTCAGCATCGTAAGAGCGTCACGCAGCACTCCATGGCTGGTCTTTCCCTTGATGTTGGCTGTGAAGCCGACGCCGCATCCGTCATGCTCATAGCGTGAGTCATAGAGGCCTTTCATCAGCAATCGCTCCCTTTGGTTCAAACCTAACATGGCTTCCGTACTCTTACTATAATGAGCGAACGCTTCTAAGTAAAGGGATATGAATCACCTATACGTGTATTCGGTGTATACATACAGCCATTGTTTTCCGCACAAAAAAAGAGACACGCCCAGAAACGAGCCTGCCTCTTACCACTCTTTCTTTTGACTCATTCGACGAACCCGTAGGAATCAGCGTTTCCCAAAACATCCATACCGTTCAGCGATCGCGATCGCTGCGTCAGGTACCACACACTTCTTCCCCGATACATCTTTCAGGGCTAGTCTGGCAAGACGTCCCTCGCGTCGAGCCACCATATAGCCAAGTTCACCGGCCTTTAAGAGTTCGATCGCGTACTGCCCCATCTCAATACTGTTTTTCATCTCCAATGCAGTAGGGCGGCCACCACGCTGAACGAAACCAAGGATCTGGACACGAAACTGCCAATCCGTCTGATCAGTAACTTTGGCCGCCATGGCATGGGCAACACCCTCCAAGGCCTTGTTACCAAAAGCATCCACCACCTCGCCCCGGGAATGCCACGGAAGCTCAATCCCTTCGGCGACTAACACCAAACATGCCCGTCGTCCTTCTTCTTTGCGTTCACGCAGCGACGCGATCAGGCGATCTAATTCCAAAGGACGTTCAGGAATCACGACGTAGTCCGCTTGGACTGCCAACGCTGCACTGAGGGTAATCCAGCCGTTATCGCGACCCATGATCTCGACGATCATATCCTTCTGATGGCTGTTGTTGCTTGGCACCATGGCATCGATAGCATGAACGCACTGATTCACAGCAGTATCAAAACCAACGCAGTAATCGGTCCCGAAAATATCGTTATCGATGGTCTGAGGAATGCCGACAACAGGCAGCCCCGTAGCCGCTAGCCTGCCAGCGACACCGAGAGTATCATCGCCGCCAATAGCAATAAGGCTTGAAATTCGATTCTTCTTCAAGTTGCTCTCAATCTGAGCAACTCCTCCCTCAATCTTGAATGGATTTGTGCGCGACGTGCCGAGAATCGTACCTGATAAATGACTAATATCCTCCGTATTCTTCGGAGTAAGCTCCGACAAATCGTCGTCGAGCAGACCACGCCATCCATTCTTGATACCCAGCAACGTCCATCCGGCTTCATCGGCAGAAACCGCTGCTGCGCGCAATACCGCGTTAATACCCGACGAATCCCCGCCTCCGGTAAGAACCGCTACACGTTCCACAATAGACCTCCCCTTAGTTTCCTGCTCCCAACGACATTCTGTATTAATGTGGCTTTGCTAGGCCCCGAGGTGTTGTAATTCGGCATGAACCGACGAGTCCCTGCCCGTGAACAGACTATTTACCAGAGTTGACATAACCTTAACTGCCGTTGATCAAATGCGGAGAAGAACCCGAAGTGGATTCATCTAGGAGCCCGCGCCAAATAAGCCGACGCTGGCTCGTTCCCCTGAAGTAGGTGTTGACAATCGCCGACAATCACGGCTCCTCAGTATCGATGACCTCTGGATCCCACAAAAGGTAAAACTCATCTTCGCCAACAGAGCGAGCGACAATCACATCCTTGTGAATCTCCCGTTCGTGCTGCCTCCCCAGAAATCGAAATCGGTACGTATAGTCAACCTCAACAGCGTACACGAGCAAGTCATTCGTCGACTCATTCAGATAGGCTGCAAAAGGCCGAGGGACCTCCTCCAGCCTCCGAACAACACCAACTTTGGGATCGAGGATTTCCAATTGATAGCGTTTCGTGTTTTCGCGCTGAAACGACTCGTAGACATCCAGAGACATCACTTCGTGAAGGGTTGGATGCATCCGCGAATAAACAGCCGCGAAATCCTGCATTTGATACGCTTCATAGACCCATGCGGCAAAGTCTTGCGCCTGCTCGACCCCATCCTCAGCTGTTACCGGAGAGAAAATCAAGGCGCTAAGCAGGATGGCGGTGATGCCCTTTGCCAGCAGGCGCCGCAGTGAAACACGAGCAGACGACGATAAGAACAGCAGCATTCGCTTTGCCTCCTAAATCCCAAAATGTAGGCGGCTTCGCCAAGAAGCCGCCTAGGAAGGCGCTGACTCTTTTGTTTCTCTTCCAGAACTCGTCAGAATCGAGAAGGTCAAACACCTTCCAGGGAAATGCCCGTCTTCGGCTTGTCGGGCCAGAAACCGCAGTGCTTAACAGCACTACGGGGCCATATTATTCAAAAACATAATGATCACCCAAATTACAACCACTGCACCAACTAATTCTAACACGACTCGTCCCTCCTTTGAATTCTAGTATCGCAAAAAACTCTTTCATAGAATATATTTCAAAACTCGGAGCCCGATCTCCTTCTTCTCAGGAGCACTTGGAGAAGCCAATCCTTGCCCACGAGGTAGAAAATGACTGCAGGACTTACGCACTTGCCATTGAATATAGTGCAGTCAGGAATTTCCCTCACGAAAGGAGCGTTGTTAATGAATGCACTGACAATTGGTCTCATTGGACTAGCAGCCGGCGTCCTTGGCACGGGTTTGGGAGGCGTAATCACGGCTATGTTCGGTAAGCCGAGTAAAGGCGTCCTGGGCTTTTACATGGGCTTCGCCGGCGGCATCATGCTGACTCTCATATTTGCGGAAATGATTCCCGAAGCCATTGAAGAAGCTGGTCTCACCCTCGCGATCATCGGCATGATAGTGGGAGTCGGCATACTCATCGTCGCCGATAGAAAGTTTCCCCACATGCACCACGGCGGCAACACCGAAGGTGATACCAAGTATATGCGGATGGGTTACCTACTAGGTTTTGGTATTGCTATTCACAACTTCCCCGAAGGCATGGCCATTGGCGCCGGTTATGCCTCCGCATCGGGGCTCGGCCTGACACTAGCGATCGTCTTGGCCTTGCACAACATCCCTGAGGGAATTGCCATGGCAGCACCTTTGGCGGCCGGGGGAGTTAGAGCCGCAAGGATCATCCTAGCAACTATCCTCGCAGGCATACCCGTAGGGATCGGATCGTTTCTCGGAATGCTGATTGGCGATGTCTCCCCGGTGTTTCTGTCCCTCGCCCTAGGTTTCGCTGGCGGCGCTATGCTCTATATCTCGTTTGAAGAGCTACTTCCGGAGGCGCACACGCAGAGTGATGGCGGGCATCAGGGAATCTATGGAGGCATTGCCGGAGTCATTATCGGCTATATCCTAGTCGCCATTTTTTAAAAAACGGCGGGAGACGGGTGGCAACCCATTCTCCTGCCGTTAATTTGTCACGTACTGCTTATCGTGAAAGCGAACCCTACTGTCTGCCCATCCGGGCGCTGCGTATCTGTTGTGGGCATGCCGTCTTCGGTAATCCTCTCAAGCTTAACATCCCAACGCACCGCGTGCGTACCTCTCGCGCCAGGAAACATACCTTGCTGACTGTCCACTCTCTGCCAAGCCGCGTCGCTATCCCCAGACGGTCTCATGTAAACGACTACACCCTCTAGCTCCGAAGATCCCACCGTAACCATCCAGTCACCGTTACTGCGAACCGCAAGATGACCGACATCACGAAAAATAAGCGGAGCTCCATCCTCCAGCTGTGATGGCGAAAACGAGACGGAGACATCCTCGACGACCTCCATTTGATGGAGTGCGGGTATCTCAATTCGAACTTGAACGCTCGCCGTATCGATTGGCTGCGCCAATCCACTGAAGGTCGACAGTAACACCGCCAGAAACACAAAAAACATTAAGCGACTTTTCATAAATAGTCCTCCTTCGGTAACCCAGCCACCATAGTCGCTACAAACACGACCGTAGGCCTGCGGTTTTGCGCCCCCAACTTTCGTTGGGTCTGCCTTTATCGGGAAGCATTATGCTTATCTAGGGTTAGTTTACCACACCTTTCACAGCAATGCAATGGGTTCACACTTACGCTGGCTGAGTCTGCCCTATCGATTTCTCCATAATGATCAAGTCCTCTCTAGAAGTCACAAGACCCACATCAACACGGAAGTCACGAGCTTCGTTCGGCTCGAGAATCTGCAGACGTCCGCCCTCGCGCTCCTCGCTACGTCCGCCGACAAATGCGTTCGCCGGTTCCAAACCCGCCGCATAGTCGCCCTCTCCGGAATACTTCCACTGCAAAAAATAGGGGAGCGACTCCACCCCATAGTGAACAAACACACCCCGCCCGATGGTTTCGTTAGCTAACATGGCGCGTGCCATTCCCTCATCATCAGACTTTAAGCGATGGTAAAAGACCGTGTCGGGATAGTCGGCCGTTGGACCTGCATAGGAATCAAACGAATCCATCTCCCTAGCAGCCGTGTCATCGCGCGGGCTGGTTTCCATAGCATTCACAATAAGACGTGTGCCTGCATCGAGAATGGGATGCCCCACATTCACGTGGTACAAGATCATCAAAGGCGCCGGTTTGAACCCTTCGTTCACAACGGTATCCCGAATGCGAATACGGTTTTCCCCTACCCTCACGCTGATCTCTCGATATAAGGCTAGTCGAGTCCCCAGGGCTTTTGCCTCCACGACTCGCCCGCGCACAAAAAGGTCACATTGGTCGCCATTCCACACAGTGTCGAGACTGACTTGATCAGCTGGTGTGTTGCCAATACGGCCATGTGTTCCCAGCTGTTCACCAGCATCGCTGCTGGCAGCGCCAATGTTACTCAGGCCGCAGGTAGCAAGAAGGCCTCCACCATAGCTCCGCAGCCACCCATCGTCTTGGGATTCATAGAATTGCGGCCCTACCTCCCCAACAATCGAACGATAGCCGACAGGCATACCCATGTACTCAGCAAGACCGATATCAAGCGCCCGATCGAGCTGTACAAGGAAACGGAGACCCGAGCCGTTCCTGACCTCAACGACCCGCAACCCCGACGCCAAGCCTTCGTCATAATGCAGCCGGCGCAGACCGGCAACAGCATCTAAACTGCCGAAATAACGAAACACATCTTCTTTCGAGAAATGAGTGCCAAAAAGTTTGGCCATGTTAACCCCTCCTGACGCTCTGCCTGTAGTGTTCGACAACGCTTCGGTGGTCTTCGAGTGCTCGAAGACCGGCAGCGGTCAAACGGTAGACCCCGTAGGAAACTCGTTGAAACCACCCGTAATAATTCTTCGCCAATATCGATTGGGTCTTGGGGCCCGTGCCTAATGCTCGCAATTCAGCAGGGGAGGCCTGCTCTAACTCCTCTAAACCACATGCAATATGTAGGCAGGTTTCGCGATAGGCAGTCATGAGCTGCTTTCCTACACTGCCCCCTTGGTTGTAGTCTGCTGTGCGTGACCAAAGCTCCTGGAGAATCAACTCGCGATGCTTGCGATTCGCCTGACGACTGCGATACCTGTCAAACAGCTTAGCATCAAGAACGACCTCTACCGGCGCGGCATGACTCCCACAGGAGACAAAAAGGAGCCCCAATTCTAAACGCTGTAAGAGGTGCCGCATTCGCCTCCAACGAGAAGTCCGCAGGTTAGAAAACTTGGGCACGGCCACATAAACCAAATCAGCTTTCTTCTGTCTATCAACAGCCTGAAGAAGGAGCTCCAAATTAAGACGAAGCTTGAGCTCGACCACGAGTAAGATTTCGCCTTTCGAAGCCGTGATGTCACACCCATGGACTTCGCCGCGGACAGCAAAACCCTGTTCCAGTAAAAAGTCTCTGACAGGTTCGTAAAGATCACATTCTTCCAAGCGAAACCCCTCCGAACACCTTGAAAGACTAGTCTTAGAGCTGACAAGGCAAGTTCAGCGTCAAGACAAAACAATCTTCTTATAACTGAGTACCTTCTAGTCCCTCCATGCCGGTGCGTCGGCGCAGCATCTTATAACGTATGCGAAGCGTCGTGCCTTTGGGCACCCGGCTCTTGCGGAATTGATCGGAGACACGCTGGAGAACTTTTTCCACGTATTTCAACTCCAGTTTACTAAGAAGGACAAAAAACTGCTCCCGGTTGGCTAGACAGAACACATCCCCCTGACGAAGCGTGCGTCGTAAAACCTCAGCCAGTATGGATACCGCCGTCTCCTTCTCATGGTCGCCTGTGTTTGAATCAGATCGTCCTAAAGTCAGACTCACCATGACCACACCAGTTTCCGAACGGTCGAGTCGCCGCTGCTCCAAACGGCAGAGAAGCCGAAAGGTATTAAGATCACAGGCAAAAGCGCCCGATACCGTGTCACGCTGGTTCAACTCATTCTGTATTGACTCAAAATCAACGACAGGCGCAGGATCAGTCTGCGACTCTACTCGTGAAAACACATTCTGCATCTCGACAGAGGGTTCAACACCATACTCATCATAAAGAAGCGCTGAGCATTTCCGATAATGCGTCCTTGCTTTATGGGCACTACCGCTGGCGATAAGTGTTT
>SLOG01000033.1 GCA_007132635.1 Limnochordia bacterium | reverse complement strand
CGGAAACATTGTTAATAGTGGACTTATTGAGGTACCCATGGGCATGACCTTACGCGAGATCATCTATGACATCGGTGGCGGGATTCCAAACGGTCGCCGTTTCAAGATGGCCCAGACAGGCGGCACCTCGGGTGGTTGTATCTCATCATCCCATCTGGATGTGCCGATGGACATTCCTAATCTGCAAGAGGTCGGAACCGCTCTAGGTTCTGGGGCTCTGCTCGTGGTGGACGATACACACTGTGTCGTCGACCTGGCTAAGAACTTCGTCAAATTTTTCGCCCATGAGTCGTGTGGAAAATGCACACCTTGCCGCGAAGGTACGATGGCCTTATACCGGTTGATCAGCAAAGTGGTTGAAGGTACCGCAGTAGAACAGGATATCGATACCATGCTTAGACTCTGCCGCACCATGCAGCAGGCATCGTTGTGCGGTTTGGGACAGACGGCTCCGGTGCCAGTGTTAAGCATGCTGAATTTCTTTGCCGATGAGTACCGCGAGCATCTCAATGCTCGCTGTCCGGCTGGAGTCTGCCATTAAGCGGTCAGTGAGGAGGAGTTAAACATGGATACCGTCAAGGTAACAATAGATAGAAAGACAGTGGAAGTGGGTTCGGGGAGCACGGTTCTTGAGGCTGCAGAGAAGGCCGGGGTGCAGATACCTACCCTGTGTCAACATCCTGATCAGTCGATTAAGGCAAATTGTCGCGTGTGTGTCGTGGAAGTGGAAGGAAGCCGCGTGCTGCAGCCAGCTTGTGCGTTTCCCGTGAGTGACGGGATGGTCATCGGCACTCGCACTCCCAAGGTGCTGGAAGCGCGGCGGACTGTGGTCGAACTACTCTTGGCCCATCACCCTCAAGACTGTTTGATCTGCGAGCGTAACACACGTTGTGATCTGCAGGACATCACCCACGAGTTGGGCATACGAGACGTTGCCTTTCCGAGAGACGAGCGTCATTTGCCCATCGATGATTCATCCGGGGCGGTTGTACGCGACCCCGATAAATGTATAAACTGCCGCCGCTGTATTGAGGCCTGTACCGTCACTCAAGGTATCGGTATCTTGTCGACGGTCAACCGTGGCTACGATTCGGTGGTCAGTACGGGGTTAAACCGCTCGCTGACGGATGTACCTTGTGTCCTCTGTGGCCAGTGCATCCAAGTGTGTCCTGTTGGGGCGCTGCGAGAGAAAGACGACACGGATAGAGTGTGGCAAGCTCTTGCCGATCCCCAGAAACATGTGGTTGTGCAGACGGCGCCTGCTGTTCGCGTCGCGTTGGGCGAGGACTTGGGAATGCCTCTTGGCAGCAGCAATACGAAGCGTATGGTCACTGCCCTGCGGCGGTTGGGTTTTGATCGCGTTTTTGATACGGATTTCACAGCTGACCTTACGATACTCGAGGAAGGTCATGAACTGCTGTCTCGGATAAAGAATGGCGGCAAGCTGCCTATGATGACATCGTGTAGTCCCGGTTGGATCAAGTTCATGGAACACTATTTTCCGGATCTGTTAGATCACCTGTCAACATGCAAATCCCCACAGCAGATGTTTGGTGCCCTCGCGAAAACGTACTATCCAGAGAAAGCAGGAGTGGACCCGAGCCAGGTGTTCTCGGTCTCCGTCATGCCCTGTACCGCCAAGAAATTCGAGGCTAACCGTCCTGAGATGAACTCCAGTGGATATACCGATGTTGATGCGGTCCTGACAACTCGGGAGTTGGCTCAGATGATAACCCAGGCGGGTATCGACTTCTCAGCACTTCCGGAAGAGGAGTATGATAGTCCATTAGGAATTTCAACAGGGGCTGCAGTCATTTTCGGAGCGACCGGAGGTGTTATGGAAGCTGCACTCCGTACCGTATATGAAGTTGTGACAGGGAAAGAACTCGCCAATCTCGATTTTGAAGCGGTGCGAGGTATGGAGGGCATACGAAAGGCTACTGTGACACTAGAGCTGCCCGATGATGGTGGGGCGCTGGATGTTAAGGTTGCCATAGCGCACACCCTTTCGCAGGCTCGTGAGCTCATGGAGTTGGTTCGATCCGGGAAGGAAGAGCTTCATTTTATCGAAATCATGAGCTGTCCGGGCGGATGTATTGGCGGCGGCGGCCAGCCGAGGCCGACAACCAACGAAGTACGGCGCAGTCGCAGCAAGGCGATTTATGGTGAAGACCAGGGAATGACTCTGCGCAAGTCCCATGAGAATCCGGCAGTGAAAACCCTATATGAGGAGTTCCTTAAGGAGCCGCTAGGCGAAAAGAGTCATCATCTGCTGCATACCAAGTACTCGCCTCGCAGCCTCTACTAGAATGAGGATTGGAATCCGATGTGCTCGCGGAGTGGTCCTGCCTGCCTTTCTGCTGGGGGTATGGCACATCATGGGGACCACAGGGCATATGGATGGGAGTATCTTTCCGGAAACGGGACAGGTACTGCAGGCCGCTATACACCTCTGGCAAAACGGCCAACTGGCGTCGCATGTATACGTGAGCATGGGCCGGGTTGTCCAGGGTTTTCTATGGGCTGCCATAGTCGGTGTTCCCGTTGGAATTGTTTTGGGATGGTCGCGGCGGGTGAAACCGTGGTTGGATCCAACGATTCATTTCCTGCGGCAGATTCCGCCCATCGCGTGGATTCCCGTCTTTATCTTGTGGTTTGGTATCGGTGAAGCATCAAAAGTTGTCGTGATCTTCTACGCCGCGCTATTTCCCATTTTGGTCAACACCACCTTGGGGGTGCAGCAGATCCCTCGCAGTCTCTGGGAAGTAGCGGCACTGCTGCGCTTCTCGCTCGTTCAGCACTTGACGCGGTTGGTGATCCCCGGAAGTGCGCCCACAGTCATGACAGGCCTGCGGTTGGGCATGGGCATGAGCTGGCGGGTGTTAGTGGCAGCAGAGATGCTGGCGGCCAGCAGCGGACTTGGTTTTTTGATTATGTCCTCGCGCTCGCTGGTGCGGCTGGACGATATGTTGGTCGGCATACTGACAATTGGGTTCGTGGGAGTCGCGATTGATGGGTTGTTTACTCTTATGCAGCGACTTCTGCTACCATGGAGCGGTGAAGTATATGGCGCTTATCGACGTGATCCAAGTAACTAAGGTTTTCTCTAGCAGACAGCGAGTTCATGCCTTGGACTCCGTTTCGTTCTCGGTGGACTCGGACGAATTTGTCGTGATTCTTGGCCCGAGTGGCTGCGGCAAGACGACGCTGCTTCGTGTATTGGCTGGCCTTGAATTCCCAACGAGCGGCACCTGCCGCTTCCATGGCCAGGCGATCACGCGGCCTAGTCGTCGCCGAGCATATGTCTTCCAGGAGCCAAGGTTGTTTCCATGGCTGTCGGTTGGCACTAACATTCGTCTGGGTGGGCAACGCGATGGTTTGACCGAATTGGTGAAAAAAATGGGGCTTGCGGAGTTTTCTTCAGTTTACCCGCATCAGCTGTCTGGCGGCATGGCCAAACGAGCGGCTCTGGCCCGAGCATTGGCATCGGAACCTGAGTTGATTCTGCTCGACGAGCCTTTAGCCAACTTGGATGTGCCTACGCGAGAGACCTTGTATCCTTTACTGACTGAGATTTGGCAAAATGGGCCGGCTTGTTTGTCAGTGACTCATGACGTGGATGAAGCGCTTATGCTGGCGACGCGCATTTTGCTGCTGAGTCCGCGTCCAGGTCGGCTGGTTCATGAACTGCACGTTGATTTAGATTTTCCGCGCGATACACGGTGCAGTGCCTATCAACAATGGCGAAAAACAGTATTGGAACTGAGTATGGAGGTGGCAAAACATTAGTTATAAATGGTCTGGAGCAGTAGTTTTTCTGGTGATCATCTTCGCTATGGGCGTGGCTTGTGCCGCAGGTGAGACTCTTAACATCACGTATAACCCTATGCCGTTCAACCTGCCTAGTATGGTTGAACGCAGTCAAGGTTTCTTGGAAGCTCAAGAGTTGCAGGTGGAGTATCACACGTTTCTGGTCGGCTATGCCATGACGGAAGCCATGGCTGCCGGCGAATTGGATATCGCTGTAGTTATGGGAGCAACATCGGCCGTCACATCTCGGGCTGGAGGACGGAGCATTCGCATACTAAATGCATACAGCCAAGCTCCAAAGGCTTTCGCTCTCGTTGCAAGACCTAACACCCTGACACTTGACGATTTGGCGGGGAGCCGCATTGCGCTGCCTTTCGGGACCGAAGTGCATTTCTTGCTAGCGAAAATACTCGAGGAGCAGGGCCTTACGTTTGCGGATGTGGAACTTATCAACATGCTGGTGCCCGATGCTGTTACAGCTCTGCAGGCGGGTGATGTCGATGGAGCGATGGTTGTCGACCCAGTTTTAACTCGGCTTACGGTGGCTGGACAGGTGGAGGAGTTGCGGAATGGTGAAGGTTTGATCATGGGTCTTACTGTGACCGTGGTACGGGAGAGCTTTGCGGACGAAAAGGCGCTGCAGGGTTTCCAGAAAGCTCACCGGGAGAGTGTGGAGTTCATCGAGACGCACCCCGACGAGGCTCTAGCGGTTGCGAGCTTGGAGACGGACCTGCCTTTGCAGCTTGTCGAGCAGATTCGGCCAAAGTATGACTTTGATTATGAGATTACCGAAGAAATCCGATTTCAGTTGGAGGAAATGGCTGACTTTCTTTACCGGGAAGGCATCATTCGTCAGCCAGTGACGCTGGAAAAACTCTTATTCTGATCGGTCTGGCACTCGAATGCGAGCACCACCGCGAATGATATGAGCGCACAGCGGGGTTGTCCCATGCAGGTCGCCGTCAAACATCTTCTGGTATCCGCTTTGGTGGATTTGAAAGCGCGTACCCGTGTGAAACCGCACAGCTGGATGATTCTTATGCCTGCCTAAATACACCTTCGGCAGAGCTTTAAGAAGCTGCAGCCCCGTGAGTTCAAGCATGAGGACAATGGTAAACTGCCCATCATTGTAGATAGCGTCCGGAGCGATGTTTAGACCTCCCCCTCCGTGAGACATGTTCATGACGAATAGACCGACGATGCGTTCTTCATATGTATGGTCGTCAATCGTAATGGAGACATCGAAGGGTTTGAGGGTGTTCAGGCTTTTCCATATACTGGCAACAATGGTTGCCGGCCCTTTAAACCCTTTGTCTTCACGGGCGTTGACTCTTTGGATGACCGAGACGGGGAAACCGATGGAAGCCATGACGCCGAAAACCTTATCTCGTTCAATGCCGACATCCATTGTAGTTGTTTTTCCCTCAAGAACGACAGAGGCGGCTTTCAAAGGGTTGCGTGGAAGTCTTAGGCTTCGGGCATAGTCGTTACCCGTTCCGGCAGGGATGATCCCTAACACAGCGTCAGAATCCCACATACCTTCGAGGACTTCTCCTATGGTGCCGTCACCGCCTAGCGCGACAACAACTGGGTGGCATCGAGAAGCGCGGCGGGACAGCTCGATAGCTTCTCGAGGAGCCCGCGTCCGCAGCATCTGGAATTCTATGCCCTGAGCACTGAACAGTTCTTCGATCTCTTGGGCAGTACGACGGCCTAGACCGCGTCCGGCTTCGGGATTGGCAATGATTGCTATACTCATGGGCTAGTTACCTCAGAACATTATTTTCTTGCGACGGAGCCCAACGTTGAGAAGCAGTCCGACAGCCAGCAGACTCGCGAGCAGGGTACTGCCGCCATAGGAGATGAAAGGGAGTGGCAGACCCGTGACTGGCATCACGCCAAGACTCATTCCCACGTTAACCAGCACATGGAAGAAGAAGAGCCCTACGCAACCGGAGGCGATCAGCCGACCGAAGGTGTCTTTGGCATAGGCTGCGATGAAGAGGCCGCGCCAGATGATGACAGCAAACAAAACGAGAACGCTGAGCCCTCCGACGAAACCTAATTCCTCAGCGACAACAGAGAACACAAAGTCTGTGTGGTTGGCAGGCAGGAAGTTCAGCTGGCT
This sequence comes from Limnochordia bacterium, assembly GCA_007132635.1. Classification (GTDB taxonomy): domain Bacteria; phylum Bacillota; class Limnochordia; order Darwinibacteriales; family SLO01; genus SLOG01. Next base: position 2,139 of record SLOG01000033.1, on the reverse strand, counting down.
TTGTGTACCGCTGAGGATGCCTTTTCCCAAAAAGCCCCCTGACCCAATGGCGGTCATCGACTGGATGATGTTCCAACCAGAACGTGTTCGATCGGCGTAGGGGTCCAGAAAGACGAGCAGACGGGTCACTTGGTACGGCTTCATTATAGGGAGCCAGCCTTGAAGCGAAACGAAGAAGGCGCCCGCAATTCCGGCAATTCCAGTGCCAGCCATGATGGCCAAGTGCTTGGTTCTTGCTCCCGCGAGGTATAGTAGCGAGAAGAGGATTCCCACGAAGATTATGGATGTACCCATATCAGGCTGCATGATGATCAGAACCATCGGCAGTGCTACCAGGAATATCGGTACGAGGAGTCGGGTGCCTTGCAGGTCTTCCTGTCCCTCCAAGTACTTGGCGAGCACCACGATTAAAACAATCTTGGCTAACTCTGAAGGCTGCAGGTTAAATGGGCCGATGCGAAACCAACGTTGGGACCCGAACACAGTACGACCGAAGAAGAGCACGGCGGTCAGCAAACCGATGTTTGCCGTGTAAAGGAAGCGGACCCATCGCCCCAAGATGCGGTAATCAAAGGATATAGTGAGGCCAAGCCCGATTAGGCCGACGATAAAAAACAGAAGCTGGCGTTTCACGAAGTGCAGAGGATCGTCTCCCGCTGCTGCCAAGCGCGAAGATGATGCGGAATAAATGACGATGAGTCCCAACACGGTCAAGATAAGAACGGCAGCAATAAGGGGCCAATCCAAGTTTCGCCAATATTTGCGCGGGAATTCCATTCCAGCAGCCCCCTCTCTCGAGATTTACCTGTATTATACACGTTATATGTGACGGTGCAAAGGGACTAGTGTTAAGTTGAATAACCACAGACTATTGACCCAGTCAAGCGCCTCTGCTATAATGGTACAGCGTGATGAGCCATTAGCTCAGTTGGCAGAGCACCGGACTTTTAATCCGGGTGTCCCGCGTTCGAGCCGCGGATGGCTCACCATTTTCTTGTCAGTACTGCAGGCGTGGCGGAATTGGCAGACGCGCTAGACTTAGGATCTAGTAGGTTTCCCCTGTGAGAGTTCGAGTCTCTCCGCCTGCACCATATTGTATTTCTGCAGTGTTTGGTACTAGTTAGGACTGCAGCCACGAACTGTGGTTGGGGCGATGCTAGGGAGATGTTGACATCCTCGGGTTTGACGAGTGCCGGTTCGTTCCGTTAACCTTAGCTTTTGGTATGCGGAGTGGCTCGATCTACTCGTCAAGGGAGAGCAGAGAGAGTCAACAGCCTTCTTGCCGCTCCGCTTTTTTTCTGAGGAACTGAAGGCGGTTTTAGAGAGGGTTGTTAGAGCAGTGGGTGACCAGCTGCAGAGACCAACGGCTGTGCGGATAATCAGCGGGTTTTGGTGATGGCGCGGATACACGAATAACGGTGTATTCCTTTTTCCGCGCTACTGAACAAATAGCGGAACCCTCGGTCGTGACGGGCCTTGAATGAGAAAACCGATTTATGGAGGAGCAGATATGAAGACAAACGTTGAGAAGCTGGAGAAGAGTAAGGTTGCCTTGAGTATCGATATCGATCCTGAACTGCTGGAGGAGGGGTTGTCGAACGCCTACCGAAAGGTAGTCAAAGACCTAACGGTGCCAGGGTTTCGTAAAGGAAAGGTGCCGCGTTTCATCCTCGAGAAACAGTTTGGGCAGTCGATACTCTTTGAGGACGCTTTGGAATATCTGTTCCCCAAAGTCTACGAAGAGGCCGTCGACCAGACAGGCATTAAGCCCGTAGATCAACCGAGTTTGGATGTTGAAAGCATTGAACCGGGAGAAGGCGCCGTGTTGAAAGTGGAAGTCGATGTTTTCCCGGAGATACAGCTGGGTGAATACCGCGGGATAAAGGCCGAGAAAGAGGTGGAAACGGTCACCGATGAGGACGTGGAACAGGCGCTGAATTCCATGCGTGAGCGTCACACCGAACTGGTGACAGTTGATGACCGTGATGATATCCAGGACGGGGATACAGTTGTTTTGGATTTCACAGGCTATGTTGACGGCGAGCCCTTTCCGGGCGGGGCTGCTGAGGACCATTCGCTGGAGATCGGCAGTGGTCAATTCATTCCCGGGTTCGAGGAGCAGCTCGTTGGTCTGGAGCG
>SLOG01000325.1 GCA_007132635.1 Limnochordia bacterium | reverse complement strand
ACGCCCCAAACAGCCTTTCTCAATGTTTCGCTAGTCATCCCCTGTTCGGGGTGATATAGATGAAGACTTCTAAGGGAGGTGACTGACATGGCAGTAAGAATTCGTCTTAAGAGAATGGGAGCGAAAAAACGTCCGTTCTATCGGTTGGTTGTTGCTGATTCAAGAGCAGCTCGGGACGGTCGCTTTATCGATACACTAGGCTACTATAACCCGATCGTTGAGCCGGCGGAAGTTAAGCTGGATGAGGAAAAAGCCTTGAACTGGCTTCAGAAAGGCGCGCAGCCTTCCGATACTGTGCGAGCCATTCTTAAAAAGAACGGAGTAATGGAACGCTTGGCCGCTAACCGAACGCAGGAATAGGGGGAGTGCTTAGTGAAGGATCTTGTCGAATTCCTCTCCAAATCATTGGTCGATGATCCTAGTCAAGTGAAAGTCGATGAGGCCGGAGATGGCAGCGAGATCGTGTACCAAATTCGCGTAGCTCCCGACGATATGGGGAAGATCATCGGTAAGCAGGGACGAGTTGCCAAGGCGCTTAGAAGTGTTGTCAAAGCGGCAGCAACTAAGCAGTCAGTCAAGGTTCAGGTAGACATCGTCGATTGATGGAAAGTGCGACGAAACCTCGATGGATTGTTGTTGGTGAGATTGTTGGCACGCAAGGACGCAATGGCGAGGTGAAGGTTGTTCCCCACACTGATTTTCCAGAACGCTTCGCTGAGATGGCTGTTGTCCGCCTCTTTCGGCCTAAGCAGGAGGATAGCTGGCGCTGTCTCCGTGTGGAGCGGTACTGGTTTCATAAACAGTTCGTTATCCTTAAGCTCGAAACCGTCGAGTCCATCGACGATGCCCAGACACTCCGAGGGATGGAGATCCGTGTGTCGCCGGATGAGCTGTTTGAACTTCCTGATGGTCGCTTCTATGTGTTTGATCTTATCGGGTTGGATGTGGTGACTGAATTGGGTGTAGTCGTGGGCAGCATCGAAGAAGTTCTGCAGACGGGGGCCAATGACGTCTTTGTCGTGCGGCCGCGTCCAGGCATTACAAAAAACAGAGAGGTTTTGATACCTGTCATTGACGAAGTAGTGCTGGACATTGTCCCGAATGAAGGACGAGTGTTGGTACGGCTTATGGACGGTCTGCTGGAATGATGGAGGCGTTGGTGGAATGCGGATTGACATACTAACCCTATTTCCCCAGATGTTTGAGTCTCCTATGCAGTCCAGTATTCTTGGACGTGCTCAGGATACCGGGTTCTTGCGGTTGGTTTTGTGGGACATCCGAGATTTTTCCGAGAGCAAACACCGTGTGGTGGATGATTCACCATACGGTGGGGGTGCTGGCATGGTCCTCAAGCCTGATGTGGTTGTCCCCTGCATTGAGCATGTGAAAACCATCAATCGAGGACCCGTGGTTTTTCTGACGCCTCAAGGTGAGCGCTTTGTTCAGCGGCGTGCAGTTGAGTTTGCCGAACTCGACGAGTTCGTTCTGCTCTGCGGGCACTATGAAGGATTGGATGAACGTGTCCGTCAAGGATGGGTTGACTATGAACTCTCCGTTGGCGATTTTGTCTTAACGGGTGGCGAACTGGCTGCGATGCTGGTGGTTGATGCTGTCGTTCGGCTGGTTCCTGGCGTGTTGGGTTGCGGCGGTTCAGCGAAGGCAGATTCTTTTGCGAGTGGGCTTTTAGAGCATCCCCATTATACGCGTCCAGTCGAATACCGTGGGATGCAGGTGCCTGATGTTCTGCTGAGTGGACATCATGAGCAAATCCGTCGTTGGCGTCTAGCGGAGTCGCTACGCCGCACGCGGGATCGGCGTCCGGATCTCTTAGATCAGAGACTCTTAACAAAAGAGGAAACTCGGTTACTAAGTAAACTGCTGGACAGCTCCTTATAACCTTATAATAAGAGACTATGGAGCGTTTGTGCATAGATCATGCTGGAAAGGAGGGGTTTGCTATGAATGTGATTGATGCGATTCAACAAGAGCAACTTCGCACTGATATTCCGGATTTTCGTGCTGGAGATAGAGTGCAGGTCCATGTCAAAGTCGTGGAAGGAACGAACGAGCGAGTTCAGGTTTTTGAAGGTGTCGTGCTGCGCAGAATGGGCAGTGGCATTGACGAGTGCTTCACGGTTCGCAAGGTGTCGCAGGGCGTGGGCGTTGAGCGGACATTTCCCATCAACTCGCCTCGAATTGATAAGGTGACGATTGTCCGTCACGGCAGAGTACGACGGGCACGCTTGTATTATCTGCGGGAGCGTTCAGGACGGGCTGCAAGAATCAAAGAGCGCAGACGTCCATAGTTAGAAGGGAGTGGGACTCACTCCCTTCTCTCCCTATCTACCCGAGGTCTGCTGCCGAGCCTGTAGTGTATCTGTGGAGGGAGGGAATGTTTACTGTGAGGGCATCGGAGATTCGTGAGTACATTGAAGCGTTTGTCGTTGCCGTCGTTTTGGCCTTATTCATAATTACCTTCGTCGCGCAGTCGTTTCTTGTTCAGGGGAGTTCGATGGAGCCGTCTCTTACGGACGGCCAGCGCCTTATGGTTGACAAACTCTCATTCCGTTTTCGGGACCCGGCCATTGGTGACATAATCGTCTTTCAATACCCGACAGACCCGCGCCGCCGGTTTATCAAACGCGTGATGGGGTTGCCCGGCGACGAGATTTTGATTAAGGAAGGTCAGCTCTTCGTGAATGGACATCGGCTAGTGGAGGAATACATCAACGGTCCGACCTATGGTGCCTATACGCGAGATTATGGACCGGTTGTTGTTCCTGCAGACAGCTACTTTGTGTTAGGGGATAACCGCAGGAACAGTGATGACAGCCGTTACCCTGATGTGAGCTTCGTCCCGCGCGGCTTGATCGTCGGGAGAGCATTGTTACTTTACTGGCCTGTCGTGGAGGCAGGCGTGGTGCGCGTGCCCGATGAGCTTAGGGATCTTTAAGAAAGTGTTGGTTTTTTCCGCTTTGCTCCGCTTGATTTGGGTAGGGGGAGGTTTCTGATGGTTATCCAGTGGTATCCCGGTCACATGGCGAAAGCGAAGAGGGAAATTCTCGAGTCGCTGAAACTGGTGGACGTGATCGTCGTCCTGGCTGATGCGAGGGCGCCTCAGAGCACCATTAACCCCGAGCTCGAGTTCCCAAAGGAGAAAAAGACTATCACCGTTTTGACTAAGGAAGATCTGGCAGATCCAGACTGCACCCGTCAATGGGTTCAGGCATTTCGGGACCGCGGCATTCATGCGCTGGCCCTCAACGTACTGCAGGCCAACGCTATCGGCTCATTGGTGAGAGCGATTCGCGAAATGGGTGGCCGGTCACAGAAGAACCGGCGCGTTCTCGTGGTCGGCATTCCGAATGTGGGTAAATCGTCTCTCATCAATCGTCTTGCCGATCGTGGAAGCGCGAAGGTTGGGGCTAAGCCTGGGGTTACTCGCGGCCGGCAGTGGATTAAGAGCCGCGGGCTTCAGTTTCTGGACACGCCAGGCGTCCTGTGGCCGCGGTTCGCTGATCAAGAACAGGCTTTGCGGTTGGCGCTTCTTGGTTCTGTTAAGGATGAGTTATATGAGTGGGAACCGACGGCAGAGTACCTCCTGCATTATGTCCGCCACCGCTATCCAGGCACGATCACGGAGCGGTACCAAATCGATGAGGGGGCGTCAGATCTGCTCACCGCGATTGGAGAGCGGCGAGGATGTCTGCAGAGCGGCGGCACAGTCGATCGGGAGAAAGCCGCCTTTTTGATCATCAATGAATTTCGCCGCGGGCAGTGGGGGAGAGTTAGCCTCGAATGGCCCCCAAAGAAGGAAGAGGCGTCGTCTGGCAGCGAGGCAGGCACCGATGCCTCTTAGCCCGGAAGAGCAGGCGTTTCGGGACAAGGGCTTCTATCGACTCGCCGGTGTCGACGAGGTTGGACGCGGGCCCTTGGCGGGACCCGTGGTAGCAGCGGCTGTAATTCTGCCTCTTGAATGCGAACAAAGGATTCCCGAGATCGGTGATTCGAAGAAACTCTCCTCTACGAAGCGGGCTGCCTTAAGCGAAAAGATATGGCGTTACGGGTCTATCGGTATCGGAGTGGTTTCAGCCCAGGAAATAGACCGGTTGAATATCCGGGTGGCATCGTTTTTCGCTATGGAGAGGGCGCTGCAGGCGCTTCCCGTATCCCCAGACTCCTGTCTCGTCGATGGTTGTGACACGATTCCGGACCTAGAGCTGCCGCAGAGGGCAGTAGTGAAAGGCGATCTGTACTGCTATTTGATTGGAGCAGCGAGCATAGTCGCAAAAGTCTATCGCGATGCGTTGTTGGTCGGCTACAGTGAGCAGTATCCACAATACGGTTTTGAGCAGCATAAAGGGTATCCGACCAAACGTCATCTTGAGGCGCTGCGGCTGTATGGCCCCAGTTCAATCCATCGTCGTTCATTCCGGGGAGTCTGTGAAGGTGTGATGCCATGAGATTTTGCCCAATTGATCAACTGCAGCCTTCGATGCGGCTCGCACGACCGCTCTATGCCGAGACGGGACAGGTTCTGCTGAGCGCTGGTGTCGAACTGACACCGACATACATCACCCGTCTTAAGCGAGTGGGAATTCCGGGTTTGTATATCGGTGAGTCGGAAACCGAGGACCTAGTGATCCCAGAAGTGATTTCCGAGAAGACTCGCCAACAGGCTGTTGGCAGTATTCGTGATGCATTTAAGTCTATTCAGGTTGGTCGAACGTTTGATGTGGCAGCTGTGAGCCAACCTGTGAATAGTATCATTGACGAGATCTCACGGAATCCAAATGTCGCGCTAAACTTGACTGAGATTCGAACATATGACGGCTACACCTTCGGTCATTCAGTTAATGTTTGTGTCCTATCCGTGATCATGGGACTGCGCAGTGGTCTAAATGAATTGAACCTGAAAGAACTGGCCATGGGAGCCATTCTGCACGATGTAGGTAAGACCGAGATACCGGAGCAAATCATCACGAAACCCGGAGGGCTTTCCGATGAAGAAATGCAGGAAGTGAGAAAGCACCCGTCTTATGGGTTTGATATTCTACGTCAAAACAAGAGTCTCTCACTTGCGGCATGCCATGTGGCTTTTCAACACCATGAGCGGCCTAATGGGAAAGGGTATCCGCGAGGGCTGCAAGGCGATCAGGTCAGTTTTTTGGGCCGGATCGCGGGAGTTGCGGATGCCTATGATGCTATGACATCAGAGCGTGTTTATCGTCCGGGCATGGCGCCGGCGGAGGCGCTACGTGTTGTACGGCAGCTGACCAACATACAGTTTGACCCCAAAGCAGCCGCTCTGCTGCTGGATACGGTGACGCCATATCCCGTTGGTACATTGGTGCGGCTGAACAACTACGAGGTCGGTGTGGTAATCGATACCAACCATCGTGACACATATAGGCCTGTGGTGCGGGTGCTGTACCAGGCTGATGGCCGTAAACTGCCTGCCCCTGCGGAAGTAGATTTGGCCAAAGAGCAATACTTGAAAGTGGCGGAGGTGCTCACATAATATGGCCAGGGGGAGAGAATATGAGGACGCTGCCTGTCGGTTCTTAGAACAGCAAGGGCTGCGTCTGCGAGAGAAAAACTGGCGATTGCGCTTTGGCGAGATTGATCTAGTCATGGAAGACGGAGCGACCTTGGTGTTCGTTGAGGTGAAGTACCGTTCGAGCGATGTGATGGGACTGCCCGCTGAGTCTGTGAACACTAGTAAGCAGGAACGGATTCGTCGGCTTGCCGCTGTGTATCTAGCTAAACAAGGGACGACGACAGACTGTAGGTTTGATGTTGTTGGGATTCTGGGTGACCGTATTTCCTGGTTGAAGGGAGCTTTCTAATGAAAGGTCTATGGATTGTCGTGTTTTGTCTGTTGGTGTTGACGGCTCCCGGGAGTGCTGTAGGGCAGCCGTTTGCGGTGACAGCTGAGGTGGGCTTGCTGTATGACTTCGACTCCGGACAGGTGCTTTTTTCACAGAATCCTGCGACCGAGTGGGTCCCGGCTAGTATTGTCAAAATCATGACCATGTATGTGGCCTTCGACCATCTGGCTGATGGTCGTGTTAGTCTTTTCGACACTGTAGTCGTTAGTGAACGAGCGTGGCGTATGGGCGGTTCGCAGATGTTTCTCGAGATAGGCGAAACAGTGACCATTGAGGAACTCTTGTATGGTGTTGCTGTTGTGTCAGGAAACGATGCCTGTGTCGCATTAGCGGAAGCTTTGGCTGGAACAGAAGAGTTATATGTCCGTTGGATGAATGACAAAGCTTCAGAAATGGGTCTCAACCTTCGCTTCGCGGATGTACACGGCCTTAGTGATGAAAACCGCGTCAATGCGGAGGATCTAGTGAAGCTGATCCGGCAGTATATCCAAGACCATCCTGTTGCTCTTGAGTATCATCGCCGATTATCGTATGGTTACCAACCGCGTTCTCGGACGGAGCCTATAGTTCAAAACAACCGCAACGGACTGCTGCGCCGTTACGAGGGAACAGATGGGCTTAAGACTGGTTTTTTGAGTGCTTCAGGGTACAACCTGGTCGCTACAGCCGAACGCGAGGGCCGGCGCTTGATTGCTGTCGTCTTAGGGGCTTCAAGCGAAAGAGATCGCGAGAGTGATGCCGTGCGTTTGCTGGATTACGGGTTTCGCAGTTTCGAGAGGGTTTCCTTGTCAGAGCTCCTGCCTCAGCGCGAAGCGCGTGTTTATAAAGGCAAGCAGCAGTCAGTGCTGATTCAGCCTAGCGAGACATCGCTGAGTATTCCGCGAGGCACCTTAAACAGTCTGCAGTTAAACGTGAACATCGACTCGTTGACGGCGCCTCTCCAGGTTGGCCAACACGTAGGCACACTTGTCGCTGTGCACGATGGACAGATTTTCCATTCGATTTCGCTAACGGCTGCAGAAGCGGTTGATCAAGGAGGTCTCTTGCGGCGAGCCGTCGATTCGCTAATCCTGTTCTTTCAGCAGCTAGTACGTCGATAAGGGAGAAGGGGTCTTTTGGGAGTTGGTTATCCTCTCCGAAGGCTTCTTTTTGTCGGATTCGCTGATTTGTGGGAAGAGGGTTTTTGCGATTTTCGTAGAAGTCTGGTTGTACTAGCTCGTTATTAGCCGTTGGAAGGCGGTTCGGGAGGGAAAAGCGGTTATGAGCCTTGACGACTTAGACAAACAGATTCTCTCATTTCTACAGGAGGACGGGCGAGCGAATTACGTTACCCTTGCCGCTGAGCTTGGAGTTTCCGAAGGTACCATTCGCAAACGAGTACGTCGTCTGGAAGAAAACGGTGTTTTTCGAACCGTCGGGATTACAGATCCATTTCGCGTTGGTTTGAATACCGTAGCGTTTCTGTGGTTTGATGTCAAACGTGGGATGATCGAGTCGGTCATCCGGGAATTACGGAACATTCCCATAATACATTACTTGGTTGTCACCACTGGATCACACGATTTGGTTGCTATGGTTGTCTTGCCAAATAGCGAGAGGCTTATTCAACTGCTCAACAACGAACTCCCTAGCGTCGAAGGGATCGTCAGTACAGAGACTTCAATTGTCCTTAGAATCCACAAGCAGATTCACAATTGGAGTCCGTTCAAGGAGTCGTAGGAAGGTTTCTGTTTTTACCCACTTCACGAGTGCCTATGGACTGGACCGTGATACACTCGCGGAGGAAAAAGGGAGAGATTCCGCAGGCTTGAAAAGGGAGGTTGTCGCGATGCCACATCAGTTGGATGATACGGATCGCCAGATTATCAAGCTTCTTCAGAACGATGGGCGGATGCCCTTTCTTACAATAGCGAATCGACTAGGGCTAGCAGAGGGGACCGTACGTCGGCGGGTCAGCCGACTAATGGATGATAGAGTCCTGCAGATTGTCGGCGTAACCGACCCTTTCAAGGTTGGTATGAATACCGTGGCCATCGTAGGGATGAAGGTCGAGCGCAGTCGTATTGAGGATATCACCAAGGCCTTAGGGGATATGGCAGAGGTCAGGTATGTGGCGCTTTCTACCGGAAACTACGACTTGATTATTGAGGTCGTGGTGGGTGGTAATGAGGAGCTTCTAACATTCTT
>SLOG01000046.1 GCA_007132635.1 Limnochordia bacterium | reverse complement strand
TGGCGATGACTATCGCGCCGACCGAGAGCACATCATCCCCTTCGCTCTCCAATGGGTGGAACCCACAGGATAGTTGCCACCTTCCACTCTTCCAGCGACTGGGGATTCCGTGTGACTGGAAACTCTCCCGAAATACTCTGTGGAAAACCTCGTGTTGTAGGATAAGTCTCACAAATACTAGATTCCTTCCGCGGAATGTCATTGAAAACAGCCTGCGTCCTATGCCAATGAGCTCGTGACCGACACCCTTTTTGCCATCGGGTCGACGAAACAGCCCAAGGTAACGCCCGGCCGCCGTCCTGATTTGCGGATCCTCAATCCGGTAGCGCCTGTGGCGCAGCAATGACAGCGAGTTGTAAACACCCGCATCCAAAAACCCGTACTCGTATAGGGAAAAGACACCGTTAGAGTATACCAAAAACACAGGGCGTATTGTCTATGTAACTCCCCGGTCCATCCATAGGCGGTAGGGGTAGTATAGCTGTCGGATGATGAAGTCCTTACTAATGCTGTTCTTGGCCTCGACTAAAACCAGACTGTGTAGGCCCTCGTAACCTCCGTCGATCTCCAACTGCGAGTTAGCAATGTCGACAGTGAGGTAATCGCTAGCTCCCTGCCACCGAATCTGAAAGGAAAAGGCCCCCGACCCCATACGCCCACTGACCGTAGGAACCATCTCCTGGTCTCCGACAAAATCCGTCAGCATTGCGGTTAGGTACGCTATGCGTAGCGCTATGGGTTCACTGGATATGGCAGTGTAATCGATACTCTGGATCGAATCCGGAAACTCCCATGACGTGAGCGCCGTCTCCTGTTCCGGAAAGGCATGATATGCGTCAAAGTCGGATATTAGGTACTCACTACGCGTCACAGGCAAGATGGAGAGGTTGTGTTTCCTGGAGATCACCGGTAGACTGTCTCGAAAATCGAAGTTCGTCATAAGCCGAGCTCCTCGCTCAACGTTAATCTGCTTAGAGGTGATTCGATATTAGCCTACTGCATGTATCGATTTGAGGATCTGATGCGCGTCGAAAAACCTTTTCCAATGAACATCATTCTTTCCCTCATTCATAGTTCATCACCAACACCTCATCCACATCGCCCCTGCCATTTCCTCGAGAGTTCACAGCCCGTTTGGCCCGCACCTTGAGAACCCGGTAGTCCTTGTACAGATCCATGACGAAGTCTGTTGAAGAGTTGGACAATAGGAACTTAACCCCTCTGTCATTCAAGTTATCACAGGAGGCCTTAAGCCGCTGTTGTTCGGCACGGTCAAATCCGCCTTTGTTGTAATCAGTAAAACTGGCACTTGAGGACACCGGATCGTACGGAGGGTCAAAATACACAAATCCGCCTTTCCTGACTCCCTGCAAGGCTGAATCGAAATCACCGTTTAGAAGGGTTATGTCGGATTCGTTTAGATAATGGCTCAAAGCGCGGAGAGCGTCCTCGTTTACAATCCTTGGGTTCTTGTATGAACCAAAAGGGGCATTAAACGCGCTTTTGCTGTTCACTCGGAACAATCCGTTGTAGCACGTCTTGTTTAAAAACAAAATACGTGACGCCCTCTGCACTTTTGTCAGTTTCCCATAGAGTTCCTTATCCCGATCCATTTCACGGATCTCGTAGAAGTAGGCTCTCTCATTCCTGTGCTTTCTTAGGTCCTCAACGAGCTCGTTCACGCTATCCCGAATCACCTCATAGACGTTTATCAGCTCGTTGTTGATGTCGTTAATCACCGCTTTCTTGGGACTTAAGCCAAGCCAAACCGCTCCACCACCAACAAACGGCTCATAGTATGTCGAAATCTTGTCCGGAATGCACTCCTTGATGGTTGGCCATAACTGGCGTTTGCCTCCCGCCCACTTCACCACCGGTCCGACCAGCGGATTTTTCTTCATCAAATATCACCTTCCATACCTATCGCTAACTCGTCTATTTAGTTCCGCGACAACCCAGAGAATCCTCCTTTTTAACGAACCTGTGTTCGTCCAACGAAAGCCAATTTCGTTGTCGGTCAAGAGCCTTCTGCCCGTGTCCTGCTCAAAGTGCAGAGCCGACAGAAGCTGCTCCCCATCTTAACCTGCATTCAGTTTCGCTGTACTGCATTTTGATCCCCGGATAGTAGTAGCATTCGATCACCTCCAGTTCATCCAAAAGACTTGAATGGTGTAGTGCCGGAGCAAATCTTGTTTCTGCATGCGTTTCTTGATAAACGATAGAAAGATGAGGGCAATGAATGGAACGAACAGCTTACCGTCGAGACTGGCATCGGAGGATACCAGCATCCGGCGCATATTTAGGCATTCCTTGAGATTGCCGAAGGCTTTTTCCGTTCCCGTCCAGACAGAAGCGCCAAGTGTATCTGCGGAAGTCTGGGTTTGTGCATTGTGTGTGTATTGTAGGCTCAAAATGTCCCCACTTCGGGGCACTTGCGCCGTTCTTCCGATACGCGAAAAGACCGCCAAAAAGGCGGTCTGGTGGTAGTTGAAGTGGCGCGCCCGACAGGATTCGAACCTGTGACCTTTTGATTCGTAGTCAAACACTCTATCCAGCTGAGCTACGGGCGCCCGTATGTGTCAGTACGCTGGCGGAAGGGGAGGGATTCGAACCCTCGGAGGGCGTTAACCCTCAACCGCTTAGCAGGCGGCTCTTTTCGGCCACTCAAGCACCCTTCCCGATCTGACAACGCTTAGTTTAACACATTCCGCGGGAGGTGTCAACGCCGGAGAACGTGCACATCGGAGGACCTCTTTTAGTCCACCAACCGCAGTGTAAAGCAGATCTCCGTCCCCTGATCCTCGCGGCTTTGGGCCTGGATCGTTCCATTGTGACGCTCGATAATATGGCGCACGATGGACAACCCCAACCCGGTGCCACCCATGCTGCGGGAACGACCTTTGTCCACACGATAGAAGCGCTCAAAGACTCGATCAATGTGTTCCTCCGGTATCCCGACTCCGCTGTCACTCACAATGATCTCTACTTCATCATCGTCCTCGTGCAGTTCTGCATCCACCCAGACCATGCCGCCATCTTGATTGTACTTAATACCGTTATCGACCAGGTTCACTGCGACCTGCTTCAACAGCTTAGCGTCTCCGAATACCATTACGTCCTCGCGAATGCAGTTCTCTACAAGAACTCCTTTTTCTTCCGCCTTCGCTTGGAGGATCATAATCGTATCATCGAACACCTGGCGAATGTTGACTTCCTCAAAGGTTACCGCGATCCGACCGCTCTCGATGCGAGAAAGATCCAGAAGATCATTGATAAGCGCGATCATCCTGTCTGTTTCGCCGTTAACGATTTTCAGGAATCTCTCCAGCAGTTCGGGGTCATCCAGTTTGCCGTTGAGCAGTGTTTCGACAAAGCCTTTGATCGAAGTCAAAGGCGTACGCAGTTCGTGCGATACATTCGCAACAAACTCTCGGCGCATGCGCTCCAGCCGCCGCAGATTGGTAACATCTCGCAGTACTGCCACAGCACCAATGATCGCGTTGTCCTCACCCTCCAGAGGACTCACATTGACTGACAGCGTTCGTTCGCTTTTTGGTAAAAGCTTTATCTCCTTGGCCGTAGACGTCTCATGATTGATACTCTCGGCGATGACATCGGACAGCTCATCACTCTGGATCACCTCAGTGAGGTCACGCCCGATCAATAAATCCTCATCGATCCCACGCAGTTCACCGACGGCACGATTTGCCAATATCACCTGCCCGTTAAGGTTCACTGCGAGAACACCGTCATCCATACTTGAGAGCACAGCGTTCAGTTTACTCTCGCGATCGTGGATGGTGTCAAACATTTCTTCGAGTGTCTTTGAAAGCTCATTGAACGCTCGGCCCAGCTGTCCCAGCTCATCTCTGCTTTTGACTAATACGCGCCGCCCAAACTCCCCGTTTTGGAGACGTTTTGTCACATAAAGCATTTCGTTTAGCGGATCGGTGATGGCGCGGTTCGCTGCGAAAGCCGTGCCAGTAGCGAGCAACAACGCCAAAGCAACAACAAGGAGTGCGGCACGGTACAAGGGCATAAGCTCATCAGTCACGACCCGCTCGGGTAATGCTAACCGAACTACGCCACCCTGTTGAAGCGGTACCTCGACAGCAACCATGTCCGTCTCATCAAACTCACTACCCGAGTCGGCTACAACAACGCCCGCAGAGTCCACCACGGTTACTTGGCGATCCAGCTCTTCTCCCAATGTATAGACTAGGAGCTGGAAATCATCAAAGTCACCACGAGCAAGAAAGAAAGCAGCCACCCGTGCATCGGATGCCAAGTCTTCAACGTATCGATCTCTCAGAGCTTCTCGAGCAGAGAAGGAGATAAAAAAGGTGGCAACCCCAGTCGAAAGCAGGGTTACCACGAGTGCCAATAGTGTCAATTTAAGCAGTAGGGGCTTCTGCAAACTAATTCCCCCTCAGCTTATAGCCCACACCGTGAATCGTCTCAATTCTGTCCTCACCCTCGGGTCCTAACTTGCGCCGTAAATGACGGATATGTACATCCACGGTCCGTGTCTCTCCCTCGTACTCATATCCCCATACCTTTTGCAGGAGATACTCACGGGTCAAGACTTTGCCCACATTCATGAGGAATACATGGAGGAGGTCAAATTCTTTCCGGGTGAGATCGACAGATTCGCCCTTCACTTTGACCTCGCGCGTCTCAACACGCATTGATATATTCCCTACCAAAAATTCCTCTTCCTGCTGCGTTTCCTGACCAGCAGCTCGGCGAAGCACAGCCTTGATCCGAGCGACCAGTTCTAGGGGACTGAAAGGCTTCGTGATATAGTCATCCGCGCCTAACTCCAAGCCCAACACGCGCTCAAGTTCGGTCTCTTTGGCAGTAAGCATGATGATAGGCGTGTTACTGTTTCGACGTATCGCCTTGCAGACATCCCATCCATCCTTGCCAGGCAGCATGAGGTCGAGAACAACGAGATCCGGTTTGTCACTCTCAAAACGTTCAAGGGCTTCGTTACCGTCTCCAGCGACTTTGACTTCAAAACCAGCTTGCTCTAGGTTAAACTTTATCAACTCTTGAATTGGTACTTCATCGTCTACAACCAATATTCGCTGCCTCATTCTATCACCCCACACCCATTATAGCACAGAAATTCTTATATCCATAACAAAAAGAAAGGAATAGTGCCGATATTGTTAAAAAGTTACTCCGTCCAGCATGTCGTCAGCTTCTTCAGGCTCAACCACGCGCACCATAACCCTATGCGGCATGCATACGATTATCTGCCCAGGTACCGTAGCTCTTCCAAAATAGACGCAGATCTGATCAGGGCAGCCCGCTTCTTTAACGCGTACTCCTTCGCCGTCAAACTCAAGAGTATTGAAACCTCGGTCGCTCTCTATGCGGACCTCACCATGAGCCACCGTGAGAGGATACTGACCCCAGTATTCTCCATCAACTTCAATCACTGCACGGTTTCCTGCTGGCATCGGCTCGCCGCCGTTTTCATCCCTATCGAGATTATTATAAACGAGCATGCCGATACCAACACTCAAAATGACAATCAACAAAATCAAATCTCCACGTCGAAGCCTAGCCATCCTCTACCCCTTTACCTAAGAAGGTATAGAAGGCCGTTGATTTTCTCGATTTTGACGAGTGCCAGGTAAACGGCGTGGTGTGATGCCCTCGTCCGTAGGAAAACGGGAAAAACCAACGCCTTCCTAGATTCCCTTTGCATCCGTCCAAATCGAGAAATCCAGGAGCCTTCTTGCTACTTTAAATTGGGTACTCGCTATATGGCGGAAGGGGTGGGATTCGAACCCACGGAAGGCGCAAACCTTCGACGGTTTTCAAGACCGCTCCAATCGTCCACTCTGGCACCCTTCCGAACCACCACTATTATACATTACATCCTTTGGTTTAACAAGGTTTCGCTGACTATTGGATAACCTCCATGCCCCCCATATATGGCTGCAGCACTTTCGGAACGGCAACAGACCCATCAGACCTTTGATAGTTCTCCAAGACAGCGGCAAGACAGCGCCCAACAGCAACACCAGACCCATTGAGAGTGTGAACAAACTCGGGCTTCGACCCGCGTTCTCGGCGAAACCGGATATTCGCTCGCCGAGCCTGAAAGTCCTCAAAGTTGCTGCAGGAAGAAATCTCAACGAAGCGGCCATAACTAGGCATCCACACTTCGATGTCATACTTCTTGGCAGCTGTGAAGCCTAGATCAGCGGTGCATATCCGCGTGACCCGATACGCAAGCCCCAGTTTCTGAAGAACGGCTTCAGCATCTTGAGTCAAGGCCTCTAACTCATCATACGACGTCTCGGGCAGCGCGAATTTCACAAGCTCCACCTTATTAAACTGATGCACCCGGATCACTCCGCGTGTGTCACGGCCGTGAGCTCCTGCTTCGGATCGAAAACACGCCGAATAGGCAGCGTATTTTAGGGGGAGCCTCTCTCCAGCAAGAATCTCATCCCGATATAGGTTGGTCACCGGCACTTCAGCGGTTGGAATCAGGTAGTAGTCCAAGCCTTCCAACCGAAACATATCCTCGCCGAATTTCGGCAGCTGACCCGTTCCGGCCGCGCTGTCTCGGTTCGCAATAAAGGGCGGAAACACCTCCGTATATCCGTGCCGCTCGATGTGCATGTCCAGCATAAAGCTTATCAAGGCCCTCTCCAACCTAGCTCCGGCGCCCATAAGAAAGTAGAAGCGCGACCCGGTAACCTTCCCCCCTCGCTCCAAATCAAGGATACTGAGTTTCGTCCCGATATCCCAATGGGCTGCTGGTTCCGAGGAGAAGTTAGGAACTTCACCCACTCGGCGAATCTCCTTATTATCTTCTTCACCGACACCGATATGAACGCTCCTGTGAGGCATGTTGGGGATCCGCATCTGACAATCCAACAGCTCGTCTTCAAGGCCTCGCAGAGTCTCATCATATTCCTTGACAGTCTGCGAAACCCTGCGCATTTCGGCTATAAGGTCGTCAGCTTCTTTCTTCTCACGCTTCAGCACCGCGATTTTGTCGGAAACCTCATTGCGCCGGGCCTTTAACTGCTCCACCTCAGTCACGAGTGTCCTGCGCTGCTGATCCAGCTCAAGAAAGCGATCCAAAGGAGCCTCATCACCCCTCTGTTCCAGCATTTCCCGTATCGCAACCGCATTGTTTCTGATAAATTTGGCATCCAGCATCCCAATCATCCTCCCCATGAAAATAACCTCTCATCTCTGGATTTGTATCCAGGGACGAGAGGTTTCCCGCGCTGCCACCCTAGTTGACCCTTCAAGAGGGCCCTCCTCATTCTGCTGTAACGGGCAGACCCGAAAAGGTTTCGAAACACTCCACCTTCCAGCTCCAGGGATGGAAAGTCTGCCCAGCGCCCACCGATTCTCACCAACCATCGGCTCTCTTTTTGAGCACAGGACTACTGTCCCCCTTCATCACGGACATCTATCGAGTTGAGTAAATTATAGTCGAAAAACGCATGCGGTTCAACCCCTTTGACGAACAAGCCTGCGGCGAAAATCCCAAGGGAGAAGATCCTTAGGACGCAAAGGCTCTTGGTCAACCGCCTCGGCTTCCACGTGGCGTCGAAACCACAGCAGTCCCGCTAGCCTCAGCAATGCGGCCAGGAGGAAAATCGGGCGGAATCCGATCAATTCCGCCAAAAAGCCTGCTGACAGAGGACCAATGGCTGACGCTACTCCTAGAAGCGTGTTAAAGATGCCGATAAATGTTGCACGGCTCTCTTCCGGCGTAATGTCCAAAAGCAGGTTAAACGCCGCTAGGTTGTAGCCTCCCCACATAAATCCAGCCCAGAAATTGAGCGGGATTGCCAACCAAGCATAGGGAATGATAAACCAAAACAGAGGGATGCAGACAGCTCCCGCGCCCGAAACAAGCATGACCGGCTTCTGCCCAAAGCGGTCAATGAGACGGCCCCAATAGCGCTGACAAAGAATACCGGCAACGATGGAGGCCCCAGTCATGATGGCCCAATAGCCCGGAAAGCCTTGCAGTTCTTGAATAAAATATATGGCAGTAATGGGGGCTACCATGGAGAGTCCGAGATGCCAGATGATAGCACTAACACAGTAGTTGGAAAAGTTGCGATCTTCTTTTACGGTGGAAACAAAGGCCA
>SLOG01000156.1 GCA_007132635.1 Limnochordia bacterium | reverse complement strand
TGCTGAAGAGTTACACTAAGCAGAGCCAGCGGCGTGATGGTACCATTATAACCCCGCGAGGCCACAAACAGACGTGACCCGTCCAGCCCCTCCCACAGATAGGCGGGATACGGTTCGGGTTTTCCAGGGTTACAACGCATATGGAAGTATTGGCCTACGCCAACCTGCCTGGCAATCTGCGGCACCGTTCCGGGATGGCCAAAGGTATCAGGCTCCCACATTGTAGTAGGTCGAACACCTAAGTGTTTCTCACACCACCGGATGGCCTGCAGGTGCTGGCTGACCAGGCTTTCTCCAGCAGCCATATTGAGATCGCCTTCGACCCAAGTGGAAGCAGTAACCTCCCAACGACCTTCAGCAATGCGCTGTTTGACTTCTGCGAATAGTTCTGGCTCTTTCTGCTGCAGAACTTGATAGGTGGCTGCTTGGCTGTGACTGAAGGTCAATTCGGGGTAGTCGCGCATAATGCCTACCACGCTGCGCATGTCCCGCAGAATCACATCCTCTGTATCCTGCCAATCCCACTGCCAGTTCATGTCGATATGTGCATGCCCTATGAGGTGAACACGGTGTGCTTTGGCTCGCGGAGAAAATGGCCGCAGCGCGGTTTCACAGGCCGCTAGTGAAGCCAGGAATGCATCCCACTGCCGTTCTGCCAAAGCCTCCAAGTTTAGAGCTTTCAAGGCGGCAGCAATACACCTCTCGTCGGCTTCTCCGGCTGCTAGAGCTGAGGCCATTTCCAATTGAGCCTGCAGAACATGCAGCTCCTCTACGTGCTTATCAATCATTTGGACGACAGGCGCGCAGTGAAGTCCTTTGGGAATACCTGAAGCGGGCACCTCTGTCTTAACGGTGACGACATAGCTGCTGCCTGACGGCCCAACTGGCTCAGCCGGGAGAAGAGCAGGACCACTGGCAGCCCAAAACCGCTCACGGAGAACCAGACTGCCGTTAATATAGCAATCAGCCGCCAATACGCCCATAAACGAAAAGCCTACTGCACTACCGCAAAGTGAAAGCCCCTCAGCTGCCGCTGGAATGGTGATGACACTCCGCAGCCACGCCGGTCCAGGTTGAACACCCACCCGCTGCGCTTCCTCAAGCGACAGCCACCCAGCAAGCGGCTGGAAACGCTCATGTGGATCTGTGACGTGTCCCGCATGAATCTCCCAGTGGCAGGGAGCCTGTACGCTGGATAGAGTCGCTGCGGCTCTATCCAGCTGTTCGACAACAGACGATACGGTCGACTCCGGCATGGTTAAGACGCCTCCTTAATTCAACTCGTTCTCAGGAGTTTTTTTCTCTCCTTGCGCTTGGTATTCGCACATTGCACGTTGAATCCTGCACTTTGACTGGTTTTCATTAAAGTTCACGCCGCAGATACCGATATTATGGATAAGCAGATAGGACAGATGAGGTGAATACAATGAGAATAGGCGGCATTGCTTCTGGAATTGACACCGATGCTCTAGTTCGCGATCTTATGCAGGCGGAACGCAAGCCCTTGGAACGAGTATTTCAAAATAAAACACGCACGGAATGGCAGCGAGATGCCTATCGAAGCATTAACACAAAACTCACCCGCCTGAGGGACACAGCCTTCAATCTGAGGCTGCAGTCGACCTACATCAGCCGGACAGCCTCCTCGACCAATGATGCGGCGGTATCGGCGGTTGCTAGTGGGCGCTCTCAGTTAGGCAGCTTCACCATTGATAAAGTCGAGAGACTAGCTTCGCGTGCCCACGTTGTCAGTGTCGAAGGCCCGGGAGCAGCAGAACGTTTCGCTGCAAATACCGGCGAAGCCGGCCTTGCTGTTTCTCTCCAGGGCATCGACGGTGAGGAAGTAGTTATCGAAGTAGGCCCAGAGGCCACGTTCGCTGATTTCGCAGACGCCATAAATAGAAATGATAACTTGGACTTGACGCTGTACCATGATGTCGAGGCGGACCGCATTTCGCTGTCGACGGCAGGCACAGGCGAAAGCAGCAAGATTGCCTTCCTCTACGGCGAGGCAGGCGCGGGTGCTTCCGAGAATGGCAGGATCTTCCTGGGGGACATCCTCGGCCTTGAATTCTCGGATGAAGATGAGACCGTGATCGCAGCGACTGGCGAAAACGCGGTACTATCGATAAATGGAATCTCTACAGAACGGGAGGGCAATACGTTTGAGGTGCTTGGAACCTCAGTCACCCTAAATTCCATTGCCGAAACGCCAATCCGAGTCGACGTGTCCCAGGACACGGAGAAAGCGATGGAAACTATCCGTGATTTCGTCGACCTTTACAACGAGATTATTGGTGAAATTCACGAGAAACTACGTGAACCACACCATCGAGACTTTCCTCCCCTCACTGATGAACAGAGAGAGAGTATGAGTGAACGCGAGGTTGAGCTTTGGGAAGAGAAAGCGATGAGCGGTGTGCTGCGCAACGATACCACTCTAAATAGTATTATGTCAAGCATGCGACTGGCTTTGGGCTCCGCAGTCTCTAGAGATCAAGACATACAGATGCTAAGCCAAATCGGCATCACAACCGGGCCCTGGCATGAGAATGGCCGCCTGCATCTTGACGAGGCAAAACTCCAAAACGCGTTGGAAAACGATGTCGACCAAGTCATCAACCTCTTCACCGCAGAGTCGGATAGCGAAAGCAGCCAAGGGGTCGCGCGCAAGCTACACGGAGCAGTTACAGCCGGGATGAACCGCATTGTCCAAACGGCCGGGCGTGAAAGCACCTTGTATGACCAGAGTTACCTGGGCAATCAGATTCGTCGGTACGAAGAACGGCTCCTTACAATGGAAGAGCGGCTTGCCAGGGTGGAACAGCGGTATTGGAATCAGTTCACCGCCATGGAACGGATGGTCAATGAGATGAACAGCCAAGCCGATTGGCTGCATCAACAGCTCATGGCGATGAGCGGCCAGTAGAGAGGAGGGGCCCGCGAGTAGACATGGCAGACATCAAAGAGCTTTTTGAACAGCTTCACGAGGTGGCCCGAAAACAGAGCCGGAGCCTCCAAGCTTCCGACATCGATACGGAGACTGCAGTACAGGAAATGGAAACGACTCTGAAAAAGCGCCGGCAAATCATGGATTTGATTGACCAAAAGGCCGTTC
Organism: Limnochordia bacterium; assembly: GCA_007132635.1. Classification (GTDB taxonomy): domain Bacteria; phylum Bacillota; class Limnochordia; order Darwinibacteriales; family SLO01; genus SLOG01. Next base: position 5,025 of record SLOG01000156.1, on the reverse strand, counting down.
AACATTCTCGCCCTGACGATGACACTCGTGCTGCGATCTGCGCTCGTTTGGAAGCAGTCCAAACGTTTGACCAAGGCATACGCCGGCGGGTCGAGGAATTGGCGGTTACGGTACAAGGAAAACTCCGTTCGGCCCAAGGAGAGAAACATACGCATACAGTCTATCATCGCCAGATACAAAGTGAGGGACTTTTCGTCGACAGACGCCGTTAGACACCGTCACAAAACCACTTCGTGCAAACAAAGACGAGACCGAAATTGGTCTCGTCTTTGTTTGCGGGAGATCAAACATTTATGCTATACTGGAAAAGAAAACCCGACAAGAAGGCGATCCGTAATCATGTCCATTGTCCTAGCTAAGCATTGGATGGAAATCTTCGTTGAATACCTAACAATTCTACTAGAGTTCTTTGGTGCCGTCATTATCATCGTTGGTGCCGTGATTATCTTCGTCCGGTTCATCCAACTGCCTTACCATGAGCCTTCTACGTCAATACGCCTACGTCTAGAACGCACTCTTGCGCTAGCCCTTGAATTCTATCTTGCCGCCGAGATTCTCAAGACTGTCACTATTCATGATCCTAGCGACCTTATCACCTTAGGTGTTATTGTCGTGCTTCGCAGTGTCATGGCCTTGATGATTCACTGGGAAATGGGGCATGACATGCATGTTCTTGACGTAGAAAAGCAGTTCGAACGCAATGTGCAGTTCTCGAAACACAGCCCAGAGGAAACAAACTCCGGAGACTAACTTAAGATGATTGGAGGAACAAACAATGGCTGATCTTGTCACTCTAGAGAATCGCAGAATTCAAGCGAAAATCGCCCCGGGTATCGGCGGCTCTTTGTATTCCCTGAAACGGCGAATCAATGAAGAGTGGATTGAAGTCACGCGTCCAACGCCTGAGAGCGCCCTTAACGATGCCGATCCAGGAAGCTTTGCTTCATTTGTCATGATTCCCTATTCCAACCGAATTGCCAATGGCTTGCTTCGATTTGCCGGCTGTGAGCATCAACTTCGCATCAATAACGCCGACGGGCATACGATTCATGGAGACGTCCGGTCGCGCCCGTGGACGATTACCGAACAGACTGATAGAAATCTGATCCTTCAATTTAACAGTGCCGAATTTCCGGATATCAACTGGCCATTTCCGTTTAAGAGCCAGCTCGAACACCGAGTAGAAGGTGAGGCGCTGGTTATTTCCATGGCCGTGAAAAACAAGGGTGACTCCCGCATGCCCGTGGGCATGGGCATCCATCCTTACTTTCGCCGTGCCCTGGTGCCGGATGACGAGGTGACACTACAAGTTCCGATTCAAGGGGTATACCCGGGTGATTCCCCCATACCCAACGGACCTTGGCAGCCAGCCCCTGCGTGGATGGATTTCTCGTCTCCCCGCAAGCTCGGCAGAGAGTTTATCGATAACTGTTTCCGCTCGACGGGACACCAAAATGTCATCTCCTGGTCTCAAAGCGGAGTCAGTCTTCTTATGGACCATGACGCCGTATTCCAGCACGTCATAGTCTTCTGCCCAGAAAACAAGGACTATTTCGCAGTCGAACCTGTTACTAACGCAAACGATGGATTTAACCTAGCAGAGCGCGGTGTGGAGGACACGGGTACATATGTCCTCGAGCCCGACGAGGTATTTTCCGGATCCATAACGTTGAGCATTCACCATGAAATCCAACAATAAACGGATGCCCTTTTGGGCATCCGTTTTCCACATGCACATTCTATTTACTTGAAGAAGCCGGGTAAGCAAAACTCAGACACAGCTTACTGGAGCCACTGTTGAACAGCATCATCGTTGTCGGAAATCCACTGGCGAGCCAGCTCAAGTTCAGAGGCGTCATCTTCACGAACGATGTTCATCATCTCATGCAGCTGCTCCTGACTCAGGTAGTAGTTGTCAAAGAACGACAGAACATCAGCCTCAAAGTCATCTGCAAAGCCCATACGGACGAAAGTATGGATGCTCTCCTCGCCGCCGTAAATGTTCTCCGGATCATCAAGGAACTTGAGATCATAGACATCGAATTTCCAGTGAGGAACCCAACCAGTCACGACAATCCATTCTTGATCAGCATAGGCCTGCCCCAACTGGATCGTCATTGCGGCATCACTGGAATCCAAAACGGTCATCGGCAGATCATAGACATCCAACGCCTCATCTGTAGCCGCCATAATGCCAGCACCAGGGTCGATGCCGTAGATCAGGTTGTTGAACTCAGCCGCATGGTCAACCAAATCCTCGATACTGTCGATTTCGACGTACGTAGGTACGACTAACCCAATCCCTGCACCTTCAAAGTTTGGTCCCAAATCGACAATGTCTTCACCATATTCATCCAAGTAGAAGCCGTGAGTGACGGGCAGCCACGCGGTCAGAATTGCATCCAAGTCGCCTTGGGCCAAACCGGTCCACATGATGCCGGCCTCAACAGATACCAACTCAACATCCATATCGAAATGTTCTTCCAAAATCGCTGCTACGATGTGCGTGTTGCTGATAGCACAATCCCATTCAACATAACCCAGCGTAATGCTGGAAGCCGCTGCGCCAAAGGACAGAGCCATAGTTAGTGCGGCCACAATCGCCATCAGTACCAAAGATCTCTTAACTCGTAACACCTAATCACTCCCGTTTTGTTTTTTGGTTCCAAACCCTTGGGTGATTCGGTCTAGCAAAATAGCCAGAATCACTACGGCTAGACCTGATTCAAAGCCCATGCCGACATTTACCCGCTGCACACCTCGAAGTACCATAGATCCAAGACCTCCCGCGCCAATCATGGCGGCGATAACAACCATGGAGAGCGCCAACATGATGGATTGGTTGACCCCGGCCATAATGGTCGTGAGTGCATGTGGCAGTTCTACTTTGAGCAGAAGCTGTGCAGGGGTCGCTCCGAAGGCATACCCGGCTTCTACCAAGTCCTCAGGAACCTGCTTTATACCCAACGATGTCAATCTGATCATCGGCGGCATCGAAAAAATAATCGTCGCCATAACTCCCGGAACCCGACCGAGCGAGAAAAACATCACCGCCGGAATCAAGTACACGAAAGCAGGCATAGTCTGCATAAAATCGAGAATAGGGCGCACGGTCTGATCCAAAACATCGCTCTTCGCCATCGCAATACCCAGCGGGAGACCAAAGACTAGAGTGATTATCTCGGCAGTCAAGACCAGGGCGAGGGTCTGCATCGAAGGTTGCCATAACCCGACGTTAGTGATAATAAACACCCCAACGATGGTAAAAATGGCTACTCCTCGACCAGCAGCCTTCCAGGCTATCAACATGACGACGACTGCGAAAACGACGATCGGCATGCCGAGAAGAATCCCCTCAACAAACATGATCATGGCGATGACAACTTCATTTATGAAATCAAAGATGAACCCTATGTTATCTAACAGAAAGTCGACAATGGCCTCAACAACATCACCAATTGGCAGCCTCGGCACTATAGCTCACCCCTTCTACTCAATGCAGCCAGAACATGGCCTCTAACGATAATCCCCATTAGCCGTCGGTCTTCGTCGACAACAGATATGGGGAATGGGGTGTCACTAGCAGTCTCAAGCAGTTCCCGTATCGATCTGTCCGGCGGGGTGGTCGGCACTTCGGCCGTCATCACATCACGCACCGACAAATCCTCGCGTTTTGCCCTTGCCAGGTCATCAGCCTGAACAGCGCCCTGAAGCACATTGTCGCGATCCACCACCAGCACACTAGAAACGCCGTGGCGTTCCATCTTCCGCAAAATTGTATTAACACCGTCCCTGTCCAGTGCAGCCGTCGTGATGGGTTTTTTCATGACATTCTCCGCCGTGAGAATCTTACTGCGGTCGACGCCTTCAGTAAAGCGAGCCACATAATCATCTTCAGGATGGTTTAGAATATCTTCGGACGTGCCTTGTTGAATAATCTGTGCATCTTTCATGATGGCTATGCGATCGCCTAGACTCAAAGCTTCGTCCAAATCATGAGTGATAAAGACAATGGTCTTGTTCATTTTGGACTGAAGGCGGAGCAGCTCATCCTGCATTTCCTTACGAATTAACGGATCCAATGCACTGAACGGTTCATCCATCAAAAGTATATCGGGATCGGATGCTAAGGCTCGTGCTAATCCGACTCGCTGCTGCATGCCCCCGCTAAGCTCAGACGGGTAGTGATTTTCCCAACCGTCCAGGCCAACAGCTTTTATGGTCTCGGCTGCTGTCTCACGCCGTTTATCGCGATCGATTCCTTGAATCTCAAGACCAAAAGCCACATTATCTAAAATGGTCCGGCTGGGTAGAAGGGCGAAGCGCTGAAATACCATTCCCATCTTGGCCCGCCGCATCTCCCGGAGCTCCTGGTGATCCATAGCAACGACATCATCGCCATCTACCAATATTTGGCCACTTGTCGGTTCGTGAAGTCGATTCAAGCACCGGATCAGTGTAGATTTTCCCGAACCGGAGAGGCCCATAATGACGAACACTTCACCTTGTTCTACGTCGAAACTGGCATCAGCTACACCAACCGTTAACCGATGTTTTTTCAGAATCTCGTCCTTGGAAACCCCTTCTTTGAAAAGGGAAACGCCGCGCTCGGGATTTTTCCCGAACACCTTGTAGACATTTCTCACCTGAATTTTCATCACGCGTCCTCCAACCTTAGTATCAAACTTGCCTCTATTAACGCATTCTCGGCATAAGTACTCATTCCTCTTATAAATCCCATTGTTAACATAGGGTTAACGTCGAGTATCCGGAATCGACTTCGGCAGGGGGCATTTGGGGTATGTAAACAAAAAGTAAACCCCAAAAAACACAAAGCCCGCACCTGGCAGGAGATGATCCTCCATATAGGGAATTTGTCAGAAACACAGAATCTACAATCCCATCTTGACGAGGAGGCTGTCGATGCGTCTTTTTAACTTTATTGCCGAAAACCGACAATCACTAGGGATCGAGATTGACACGGCCAATGGCCCTCGGGCCTATGATGCCGCCACTAAGCTAACT
>SLOG01000412.1 GCA_007132635.1 Limnochordia bacterium | reverse complement strand
GTCCGAACGGATTGACGGGATGTGGTACCGCTAGAGCCGGTTCAATGCATGAGATCGGCACTCGCTATGCCTCTCTGCAGCAGGACAACGCATAGGTCGACAAGGAGGAGATCCCGTGACTGCGAGGAATACAAAGAAAGGGTCTGAGATACCCCAAGGGGTGATCGCTCGCCTTCCGCTTTACCATCGGCATCTCTCAGAGTTGGCCGACCGAGATGTACAGCGGGTCTCATCAGCGCAGTTAGGTCAAGAGATCGGCCTCACAGCTGCGCAGATTCGCTCAGATTTCAGCTATTTTGGTTCCTTCGGCCAGCAGGGATACGGCTATCGAGTTCAGGAGCTACTCCAACAGGTAAGCATTATACTCGGCCTGGAAAAGGATTACCACCTCATCTTGATAGGGGCTGGGAATCTGGGAAAAGCCATCGCTAGCTACGCGAATTTCCGAAAGCGGGGATTCATCATTGAAGCGATTTTCGACGCGAATCCGCTTCTTGAAGGCAACTATCTCGCGGCATGCTTGATTCAGCCTGTGGATAAGCTGGAGGCATACCTCGACAGTCACACAGTGGATATTGCCATCATCACGGCTCCCAGTGAAGCTACACCGAAGATTTGCCGCTGTTTGGTACATCACGGTGTTCGAGGAATATGGAACTTCTCGCCAGTACATCTCGATGTACCGGATCACGTCGTTCTCGAGCATACGCATCTTACCGACAGCCTGCTGCGACTGTCATTTCGCCTCAATCAGCAGCGTTCGGATTCATGAAGGTACACACTACGTCTAGGAAAAGGTGGGATCCCATGCTTCATCCATATGTGGAGGAAGTGGAGCTGCATCTGCGATCGATCAGCATCCTTATCCGGCACCATACCAGAGAGCTGCTCACGCAGTATGACCTAACGCTGCCGCAATACTACGCTCTTATTCACCTGCGAAAACACCGCCTAACCATGGGCGAGTTGTGCTGCCGACTGTATCTTGCATCCAGCACCGTAACCGACCTTGTGGATCGTATGGAGAAGTTGGACCTTGTCACGCGCGTTCGCGACGAGGAGGACCGCCGGGTGATCCGCATTGAGGTCCAAGACGCGGGCCGCCAGATTATTGAGCGCGTGATGCAGGACCGGCTGCGTTTCCTCTCCGAACGACTGCGCAAGCTAAACGAAAAACAAGTGGAAAAACTCGTCACGTTACTTGAAGAACTGCACACTCTTATGGAGTCAAATTGAAGGCCGTCTAGTCAGGGCGATTGACTTTCTGGCGCTGTCCATCTCCATCAACAACTATCACGGAATCCAACTGCGCCTTCAGGTTCTTTTTCACGCGTTCGACGTATGAGCGCCGCAGGCGCTGCTGTTCCTCCTTTTCTTCTGAAGAAAGGTCAACATGTCTAGCCTTCTCGGCCAATTCGTTTATACGGGACACTAGGGGATCCAATGCGTTTCACCCTTTCATAGTCTTTTCTTAGTTGTTTTCTATGGTACCTTGAGCAGTTCCTTCTGACACCAAGCGTCGGTACCGCACCCACCAATTAAAATGATTACAGGAGATGATGGCTTGCTGCTAGCTGATAAACGAATCGTCATTCTTAACATAGCCAATAAGCGCAGTATCGCGTGGGCAATCGCCAAACAGATGGACGCGCATGGAGCACAGCTGATTTTGGGGTGCCAAAATGAACGAATGCGAAAGAACCTAGACAGTATTGTTAATTCTCTGGTGAGACCTCCCTTGGCCATCGTTGAGTGCGATGTATCTGAAGATGCCGACATTACTAGGACCGCTGAATTCGTACGGGAAGCGGCCGGGACCATCCATGGCTTGGTTCACTGTCTCGCTTACGCTCCGCGTGAAGCCTTGGGCGACGCCTTTGTTGATACTAAGCGAGCCCACTTTCACACTGCCATGAGTATCAGCGCGTACTCCTTGGTTGCTCTGACAAGAGCCCTACGGCCGTTGTTTGCCGATACTGCGAGCATTTTGGCCCTTTCCTACCTGGGTGCTCAACGTGTAGTGCCGAATTACAATGTGATGGGGGTAGCAAAAGCGGCCTTAGAGGCATCTATTCGCTATTTGGCCTATGACTTGGGGCCGTCAGGTGTGCGGGTTAATGGGATTTCCGCTGGACCTGTCAACACATTAGCAGCACGCGGGGTTTCAGGTTTTGTGGATATGCTGGACAAACATCAACACCGGACCCCATTGAGGCGTAACATAGACATTGATGAAGTCGCAACTGCAGCGGTTTTTCTAGCCAGTTCACTGTCATCAGGCATTACGGGCGAAACGATGTTTGTTGATGCAGGCTACAACACGATGGGGATGGCAGAGTGACAGACGGTAGGCAAGACCGATCGGGTAGGTGATCATAATTGGTTCTGTGGGGATCGTTTGTCAACTTTCTTGCTATCGCCACTGGGGCAGTGTTAGGTGTTTCAGTCAAACTAGACGAGAATATACGCACGACTGTCATGCAAGGACTAGGTCTAGCCGTTCTGATTATCGGAATCAACATGGGCCTTGCCGGTGAAAACATCCTGATTCCCATCGCCAGCCTGGTCTTGGGAGGGATTATTGGCGAAAGCTTACAGGTCGAGGCCAGGCTGTCGTCTCTAGGCACGAAGCTGGGACGATTGCTGCGGGCAGACAAGGGTTCGTCGGATTTTTCACAAGGATTTCTCACCGCCTCGCTCGTCTACTGTATTGGCGCCATGGCAGTCTTAGGAGCTCTTGACAGCGGCCTCCAGGGCAGCCACGATGTTCTCTATGCCAAAGCGATGCTCGACGGGGTCAGTGCTGTGTTTTTTGCTTCGTCCTTAGGGATCGGCGTTGCGTTTTCGGCCATTCCCGTTTTTCTGTATCAGGGCAGCATTGCGCTTTTGGCCAACGTCTTAGCTCCCTATTTAAGCCCCAGCGTCGTCGCCGAATTAACGGCCACTGGCGGACTGTTGATTGTCGGAATTGGCATCAATATCTTGGGGCTGGCACGCATCGCTATTGGCAATCTGCTTCCGGGCCTTATCACTGCTGTCTTCCTAAGTCTGGTATTCGGCGGCTGAAAGGATACCGATCCAAATGCTATCGGACTTCGTAACGAAACTTTTACCTATAGAAGCAAGAACAGAAGCAGGAACTTTTATTATTAGAGTGCAATACAGTAGATAGCATGCAATCAACCGTCTCCCTGAGGAGACGAATTCTGAGAAGGAGGGTGACCATGACAGTTCCCGAGGTCATTCAAAAGGCATTAGATTTCGAAGAGCATGGTGCACAGTATTATCAAGAGAAGGCTAAGGAAGCCGCAAACCCCCTGGTTAAACGTCTATTCTTAGCCTTGGCTGTAGAGGAGAATCAACATCAGCTCCGGATTCAAGAGATCTACCAAGCCCTAAAAAACGATGGGCCCTGGCCAGAAAGCAATGCGGGTACGGTGTTGCAGGATGTAATCAAACGCTACTTTTCTAACCTGAGCGAGGACGAACGCAAAATCGCAGACAACACCGACGCCCTATCTGTTGCCATGGACTTGGAAAAGAAAGGCTATGCCATGTACCAAGACGCTGCCGCAAAAGCAGCCACTCCGCTGGAGAAGGAGTTCTTCCGCAGCATGCAGGCAGAAGAAGGCGGACACTATGAAGCGCTGGAAAATGTCTATTACTATCTGACCGACACAGAGGATTGGTTTTCTTCTGAGGAGAGCAAAGTGTGGAACTGGATGTCGTGGTAATGGAATCTGGGTAGTCTGGTGACTTCAGTTCAAGAAACGCAGGAAAAGACACCTTGCTCAAGGTGTCTTTTCCTAAAACAGCACTGGTGTCCGCGCTGCATCAGTGAGCAACAGCGTCACGAGGAGGAGCTTGGCCGTGAAACAAGTTGATGCACGCACCCTTGCCTGCCCGCAGCCAGTTATACTCACAAAGAAAGCCCTCGAAACAAACAAAGAAGTGGTGACACTGGTGGACAACGAGACATCAGTCCAAAACCTCCAACGATTAGGACGCCACCTTAACTGTCGCGTCGACGTGGAATCCATGGCTTCCGGGGAGTTTCGGCTGCGTTTTTGCCGCATGGCAGACGAACCGACCGCAGAACACCAGAAGACAACGCCGTCTTTGTCAACCGAGGGGGATTCACCGCAAGGGCGCAATTTCCTTATTGGCCGGGAAACGCTCGGTCACGGTGACGAACAGCTTGGCCGTATTCTCATGAAAGCTTTTTTATATGCCCTAACGGAAACTGATCCGACACCCAACCAAGTCATACTGCTAAACAGTGGGGTGAAGCTTGCCTTTGATCCCGAGACTCGGGAATCCCTGCAGCTTCTCAAAGAACGCGGTACCCAAATTGCAGGGTGCGGGACATGTTTGGATTTCTTCGGTCTGACTGACGGTTTTGATCTGGGAGAGGTCACCAATATGTACGCCATTGTCGAGGTACTACAAGGACCGGATACTCTGTCGCTATAGAAGAAGAACACAGCGCGAGCATTGAAGGGAGGGGATCGCATGCCGATTCGGCTGACACACCTAACACCTAATCCGGGCTGAGCTGGGAAGTTGGGGCCGGGAGCCCTATCAGATCTCCTCGGTGAGATGATGCATATCCGCGATCCGCGTGTTTTGGTGGGATACGATACATCAGACGATGCGGCTGTGTTGGCTGTCGACGAAGACCGCTGTTTGATCCACACAGTCGACTTTTTCTCCCCGGTCGTTGACGATCCTTATCTCTTCGGGCAAATCGCTGCCGCGAACGCCCTGAGCGACGTATACGCCATGGGTGGCGAGCCTTTTTCAGCGCTTAACATCGCGGCTCTTCCCGAAGCACTGCCAAAACAAGCAGCACAGGGCATCATGGCCGGAGGTGCCGCAGTAGTGACAGAGGCCAAAGCGCTGCTGGTCGGGGGTCATACTATCGCAAGCCGCGAACTGTTTTTTGGCATGGCGGTTACTGGATGGTGCTGCCCAACCGACCTGCTGACTAATGCCGGCGCGCAGCCAGGGGACGTTCTGCTCCTCACTAAGCCATTAGGTACGGGTATCGTTCTCAATGCGCTGCGCGGCGATCTTCTAAGCTTAGGTGATTGTCACGCCATGCTCGACAGTATGGTGCAGCTGAACGGCCTAGCAAGTCGCCACTTCAAGACACCCGCAGTTCACGCCTGTACAGACATCACCGGTTTTGGCCTGGCAGGCCATGCACTGGAGATGGCCAGAGGCAGTGGGGTCGAACTGCACTTCGCATTCGAGAAACTGGCAAGCTATGACGGCAGCCTAACGTGGGCTTCCATGGGCCTTGTCCCCCAGGGCACGTATGCAAACAAAGAAGCGTTTGCCAGCGCCGTCCTGACCGAAGGACTTGAACTATGCGAAGAGGATCTTGTATTCGACCCCCAAACATCGGGCGGCCTTTTGATTGCGACGGCACCGGACTCGGCTCGAGAACTGAACACCCTCCTCAAAAACCACAGTGTAGCTTCCCGAATTGTTGGCAGAGTCGTCGCCGGGCCGCCGCGCGTGATTGTCAGCCGCCGCTGATCCGGAAAAGGCCCATCTCCTTAAGGGATGGGCCTTTTCGGGATCACGATCCAACAGACGATATAGGCAAACAAGCCGGTTCCGAAAAAGAAAAACGCTATCAGCCACAGCAGCCGGATAACGGTAGCATCGATCTTGAAATACTCCGCAATACCGCCGCAGACGCCAGCGATTTTCTTGTCTTCGGAGAGATACAGACGCTGTGCCACTAGGAGCTCCTCCTCTTGTCGGTAGTAAAGGAATCTCCCCAAAGAGACTCCAAAATCGTTTTGAGGCGTTTGTACGCAAAGTAAGTGAACAGTGAACTGATCAAGCCCTTTGTTAGGTTAAAGGGGGTGATGAAGCGCAGAATCGTCGGCAACACGATTTCATCTGGAATACCCCAGATAGGCAGGATGATCATGTTCGCGGGAATCATGATCAATGTCATAGCGACAGAGCCTATAGCCAACGCGATAACCGCTCCTCGCCGCGAGCGGTCCCGCTGGTAATACATTGCAGCGAAAAACACAAAACTCCCGGATGCCATGAAATTCTGAAAAGCACCGATGGGTCCGGAGACGCCTCGAATAAGAAGGTAAAGAAATGCTTTCAAGCCAACCATGATTAGCCCAGGTACAGGGCCAAACCAAAAACCCCCGATAAGCATAGGTACATCACTCGGATCATACTTTAGAAAGTCTGTGAACATGGGAATCTGGATAGTTACCATGAGTGCCGTAGCTAACGAGACTAGGACCGCCATGTTGACTACGCGGCGTGTGCGGTTGTTCATTGCCATCTCCTTCCATTCTGCCCTAGGAAGGCGTTGATTTTCTTCGCTTTTCCACAGACGAGGGCATCACAGCACCTCGTTTACCTGGCATTTAAGGTAAACGAGGTGAACCGGCACTCGTCAAAATCGAGAAAATCAACTGCCTTCTATAGGGATTTTATACGAACTATTCCACACGAACAGCCTCGGTTCCTCTGCAGGGTTTTTCGTCCGGCTGCAGAAATTCCTAGGTATCCGAAATGCGGCTGCCCACCATAGACTGCTCAGGAAAGGGGGGGAACTCATGGCTGAAGTGTTTGTTTTTGCCAACCAAAAGGGAGGCGTCGGAAAGACCACGTCAACCTTCAACTTAGGTGCGGCGCTGCAGGATATTGACCAGCGAGTACTATTGGTCGACCTAGATCCCCAAGCCAGTTTAACGTTCTACGCGGGATTTGATCCCGAATCTATTGATGTGACGCTTCACCAATGTCTAACGCGGGATGTTCCACCAAAGGATATTATCCTAAGCACCGAATGCGGGATGGACCTTCTCCCAGCCAATATGGATCTGTCCTTGGCCGAGCTGCAGATGATCAACCTTCCTGCGCGCGAACGCCGCATAACTCGCATCGTCAACGCGGTGCGCGATGCCTACGATTTCGTGCTGCTGGACAGCCAGCCGTCATTGGGCATTCTTACACTTAACGCGTTAGCTGCCGCTGACCAGGTCATCATACCTGTTTCTTGCGAGTTTCTGAGCCTGCGGGGAACGCGAGCGCTGCTTAAACTCATCGCCAAGGTCCGCGGCCAGCTCAACAGCCATCTACAGATTGCGGGGCTCCTACCAACCATGTTTGACAGTCGGACCCGCCACGGGCGAGAAATCCTCCAAATCCTTCGCGACCAGTTCAGCGATCTGTATCTTTTCCCTTATACTGTTAATAGAAGTATTCGGTTTGCGGAGAGTTCCCGCGCACAGCTTCCCGTATTTGAGATGTCGATTCAAGTGCCGGGTGCCCTGGCCTATCGCGAGCTAGCCCGGGATTTGGTCAAGAAAAAAGAAAGGAAGTGAGGCTGTTGTGTTCTACGCGACGCGTAATCGCCTCGTAACAGTTGCACTTGTCTGCCTTATCGTCCTTTTGAGTCAGTTCGGTTGGCAAGCCGCAGCGCAAGTGACGGTAACGTTTCTCGATGTAGGCCAAGGGGATGCCGTGCACATCCACACGGCCGCTGGGGTCAACATCCTCATTGACGGCGGAGACGCCCAAGCTGGCCGCGATACGGTCCTGCCGTATCTAGAGCAGAGTGGAGTCTCCGAGTTGGACCTTGTCGTGGCCACGCACCCGCATGCCGACCATGTAGGTGGACTCATACCCGTTCTAGAGAATCTGCAGGTCCGGGAAGTGCTCGCTGATGGACAGGTTCACACAACCCGTACATATGAGCGTTTTCTGCTGACGATTGACTCCCTGGACATACCGTTCACAGTGGCTCAAGCTGGTATGGAATACGAGTTCGCCGGGTTGGACGCGTTCAGCGTGCTTCACCCGCAGAAAGAGTTTTTGCCCGGCCTCAATAACAACTCCGTCGTCGTACTGATGGAAGCGGACCAGACACGGTTCTTGTTTACGGGAGATATCGAGCGCGAAGCCGAGACAGTCCTAGGCGCGCGGGGCGGGCTGTCAGCGCACGTACTGAAGGTCGCCCACCATGGGAGCGCATCCAGCAGCACTCGTGACTTCATTGAGGCTGTGAATCCCGAAACGGCTGTCATTATGGTGGGTAAGGACAACTCCTATCGGCATCCTCATAAAGAAACGCTGATCACCCTTTCCGCAACCCG
>SLOG01000227.1 GCA_007132635.1 Limnochordia bacterium | reverse complement strand
GGCAGTAGATGAAAGTGGCAATGTATGTGCCGAGGGCAATCTGATTGCCGAGATCCTTCATGAAATTCCGGAGCAGCCGCGACCCAAATTGACCGGAGGCCAACGTGAGTGCGACGATGGTAATGGAAAAGGTGACTCCGGCAATGCCAATCATCGAGCTGGCGATGGCAGACAGAATCGTCCGCGCACCGTCCGCGCCACCGCTGTAAGCCAGTTCCTGCAGTATAGGCAGCTGAGCGGCACTCGTGCGATCGAGATAAACCATGAGGACCGCCAAGAGCATGGCTGAAACACTCATGAGGCCGGGTACAAACCAGAAGCTTACCTGGATAGCTCCCCATTTATTGTTTAAGCGAGTAAACAGACTACTGTCGTGAAAGTCATGCCGTTCTTCAGTAGATCGGCGCCACACCGCATGGCTAGACGCCCGGGACGATCTCGGCACACACACACCTCCTCAACCAAGCCGCTCTTTCCTCTCATCTCCTCTGGGCAGCGGCGTAAATTCGCCGAAACTCGCTGGGACTGACCCCCATACGAGAACGAAACTGACGCGAAAACAGACTGGGACTAGCGTATCCGGAGTTTAACGCAACCGTCGTGATGTCGAGGCTGGTACGGCGGAGCAGTCTCGCCGCATGCCGCACGCGGAGCTGAATGATGTAACTCGCTGGCGTCTCCCTGTACTTCTCTTTGAACACCCGGATGAAGTGGCGCACGGAAACGTGGGCCTTGGCAGCTGCATCCGCCAATCGAATAGGCTCCGTATAGTTGGCTTCGATAAAAGCAGCGGCTTCAGCCAAGCGATGGACGTGGCTGAGGCCGGTTTCGCCTTGGGCCGCGTACTGACGGGCATACTGCCGGGAAAGATAGGCAGCCAGCGCCAAAAAGTACGCCTTGACCACCCCTTGAAAACCGCTTTCTCGAGCTGTGAATTCCTCGTACAGGCGGCTGACCTCCTCGCGGACGAAGTTTAGGCTGGTTGCGTTTAGGACTAGGCGGGACTGGAACCCTCCGGGGGAAGGATAGCGAGGCTCCAGTACAAACAGCGACTGAAACCCGGAGAGGGCCCGCAGTTCATCGGACTCGCGGATGACGCTGTCCGAGTCAAACATGATGTTGCAGAGATGCAGCCCTTCCACTGCGGCAAACCCGTGGCCTTCCCGTCCATGAACAACAAACACATCCCCGGCTCTCAGAGGGTATTCTGCTCCTCCCACCTGATGAACGGCTCGCCCGTCCAGGATGATCACCAGCTCGGTGAATGTGTGCTCGTGGGCCTGGAAGTCCCCCGCCAATCGAGCAATATGCATACAGAAAGGAAACTCTGTCCCGGCATCAAAGTCGGAAAGCGTGTACCGTTTCTTCATGTCACTATACTACAAGACTATGGCGTTAAAGTAAATGCACTCCGCGGCAGAAAGTGCGATAATAGATAACAAAGTTAACAGTTTGGAGGTAGCGAATGGCTATGGATACACAGTTAGAGAAACGAAAGGCCCAATGGAGACAGTGCTTCTCGATGCAGGGCGAATCGAAAAGGCTTTACCTCGTACACTGGCAGGACAACAGCTTGACGCGTCCCCAGCCGCATCCGGATCAATACGACCTGAGGTTGGAATGGGCGGTGGCAAAATATGAAAGTCTCGTGAACCAAATGGAGTGGCTGGATGACCATAAACTACCGTTCTTGGACGTCTTCACTGGCACGGAGATTTTCGCCGAAGCCTTTGGGTGCAGTGTACACCGTTCGGCAGAGAACATGCCGTTTGCCCTGCCTTGCGTACATTCGGCAGCTGAAGCGGCGAAGCTGCGCGTACCTGACGTCGCCGCCACACCTTTAGCTGATTTGTTCAACTTAGCCGACCGGCTGCGGGAGCGCACCGATAACCAGGCCCTTGTTCGGCTGCCGGACATCCAGAGCCCGATTGACATCGCTGCGCTTATCTGGGACAAAAACGACTTCTACCCCGCGATGCTGACAGCACCAGAAGCAGTCTTGGAGCTGACTGGCAAGGTACAGGAACTGCTTACAGCCTTTCTCGATGAGTGGTTCGCTCGTTACGGCACGGAATATATTGCCCACTTCCCCGACTACTTCATGGACAGTGGCATGACCCTTTCGGAAGACGAAATTGGCGCTCTCAGTTCAGAGATGTTCCGGCAGTTTTCGCTGCCGAATTTGGAGGCGCTCTCGGCGCGTTACGGCGGCTTGGGCATCCACTGCTGCGCCAACGCTCAGCATCAATGGGAGCTATTACAGCAGATCCCAGATCTGCGGCTTCTGAATCTCGTGCAGCCGCCAGAGGTGCTGCTGGAGGCGTACGAATTCTTTGCGGACACCGTGGTGCAGATGCACGCGTGGGCTGGCGACGGAGACCCTCGGACATGGGTACAGAATCTCCCGGCTAGAGCGCGAGTGGTCCTGCAGGCCGAAGCCGAAACTAAGGATGAGGCAAAACGGCTGGTGGATGCCTTTCGGGAGTTGGAATAGGCCAGTTAACCGAAATCCCTGACCAAACCCATCACGGTCTGCTCCCACTCAAAGATGTTCTGTGGCCGCTTACGGCAGGTGCTGATGTCCTTCAAGACAATATCGCACGAACAGCCGTGGCGTTTCACTGCCTCGAGAATACGGGTAATCTCGTCTTTGAGATTATCCGTATCTAATTGTGGAACAGCTACAGCTGCCGGGTTCGGTTTCGACGAAAGCACATACTTCGTGTTGATCAGTTCAGCGGCGACATCAACGTTGGCCCACGGCGTGATGGAGATCTTCCGCAGGTTAGGCAGAGCCTCGACAATGTCGATTTTCTTGTCCAGCGGTTCGCAGCAGCCGTAGTAGCTCAACCCACACTGGCCAATGGTCTCTTTCATGTATTCAATATCAAACTCAGCATGCATCGTGCGCGAAACGGACGCGAAGATCTGTGCCGCACCACGGCCCCATACATCCTTTCGGGTTAGATGGCCATCCTTCGCCTCGCCCGTCGGCAGGTCGGCTGTCTTGATGGGCGTGCAGTGCAGGCTGTAGGGATCATTGTCAAAAAGTCCCAGCGCCTCCAACTGGTCGAGATAAGCCAGCCGGATATCCGTCAGTTTTCGCACAGTGCGGTGCATGAAGTCCGGTCGCTCTGCCAGATCCATCAGCAGATTCGTCACCCCGCGATACCTCGAAATGTCATCCCAGGTGACTACATTCAAGTATCCGATGCCAGCCCTGCGAATGGGCAGCAGGTCACCCACCATGTTCCCCAGCAGCTGGAACCGCCGGTTCGTCTCCTGCTCATCATAGGTCAGGATAGGGGATCGCAGTGTCTCCAAATCGGCATCCGTCTGCAGGATATCCTTATATTTGTGCGCCACAATGTGATTGCCGGCATCGGCGGCCACGATCTCTTCATCCACCTCAATGCCGATCCCGGTGGAATGGACGATCTTCTGAACCGGTATATACGGGGGAACCACCATGTCTGCGGGAAGGTAGCGAGATTTGTAAATGCTAGTCCGCAGATACCACTCCACCGAGCGCAGGTATGCGTCGCTGCACTGCAGAGTCAGCTCGTCATTGATGTTCATCTCGTGCCAGGGAATCTCCTCGATCAGAACGGCTGGCCGCTCGGCCTGCCGATCATTGACAGCTCGATGCAGCCGCAGATTCTCAGCATTCTGATCACTGCGCGCGATATCGAAATACGTCTTCGCCAGCTCCCGCAGTACGGCAGCGTCATGGATCCAGTCGGACATCGTCCCGCTCCTCTCTAAGTAGCTCAGGGTCTCCAAATCAACGCTTCAATATGCTGTTCGGGCCGCGCTTCTGTTGTGAAATAATAGACAACAACCACGGCCCCGTCGGGACGTACGGCGAGCCGGGGATATCCAATATCCGCCTCCCGCGCCCCTTCCCGCAGCAGGACGGGCTCGCTCCAACTGTAACCACCGTCGGCACTGCAACGGCCTTGCATGGATGGCTCTTCTCCCCGGTATCCATAGGCCAGCACTAAGCGGCCATCCGGCAGCACGCCCAGGGCCGGCGGATTCCCGTTTCTGTCCCCGGCCGGACCTTCGGTCTCAGCCGCTACGGCCGCAAATTCCCAAGTCCGGCCTTCATCAGCAGAGAACCGCACTTCGATCCAGTTGACATGGTCATACGGTGACTGGGGATCCCCGGCACTGGTTTCCGCGGGACCCGCTACGCGGCGGCGCAGGGCACTCACCAGCATCCTGTCCTGTCGACGCACAGTGGCAGGCATGACCGACCGGGCCGGATCGGCGGTCATGTAGCCCACGCGGGACCACGTATGCCCTCCATCGTCTGTGCGAGCAGCGTAGGCTCGGTCCATGGGAAACTCGTCGGCCCGTTCCGACAGGAACAGCAGACAGGACCGCTCGCCGTTCACCAAGTAATCGGTGCGTGCGGTGCAGTACCCTAGGGCCGGCGGCAGCGCATAGGGGCCTTCCCATGTGGTGCCTCGGTCGTAGGAAACCACGAACCGGTCATTGCGGATGTCGACGGCTCCTCGGCCTATCTTGAGGGCGAAGCCAGGGTGCGAAAAATCGATGCCGTGGCCCGGCAGTGCTATCGCCGGCTGCTGCAGCCGAGCATCGAACGCTTCGCTAGGCTCGGCCGCCCACGTGCGGCCGCCGTCGCGGCTGCGGGAGAGCTGACTGCGGATCGGTTGGGTGCGGTCGATACTGTGGCCCGTTGGATCTTCCCGGTACTTCCCCACGTGATAGCAGACCAGGATCTCATCGCCCCACTGCCACAGACCAGCATTGGCCGGCCACGCGGCAAACTCCTGCGGATCATGGTATACACAGACTGGTTCCATCGTGTTCCTCCTTGATCTTTGTGCTGCGCCGCTAGAGGTGATACACTCGTCCCTTGTAGCGCCGGACGAGTTCGGCATTGTGCTCCTTTGCACCCGGCATATTGGCACTGATGTACACGGGCGCGGTAAGGCCTTGCGCTTCGAGACGCTCGATCGCTCCTAAGCAGATAGCATGAAAGACAGCCGCGGCGACGACTGTCGAACCGGGGCCTGCCTTCTGCTGCCCCGAACCCACAGGTATCAGGGCATCCCCGGGTGGCAGGTGGTTATCCAGCACCAAATCAGCGACGTCCATGAGCTTCACCGAGAGCGATGGATGCAGGGGTGCCGCCTGCGAGTAGGCTTTGGAGACCAGAGCCACCACAGTCAGGCCTTGCTCCTTGGCATACTGAGCGGCTTCCACCGGCACCGGATTCACTCCCGAGTTAGACACCACAAAAAACAGGTCCCCGGACGTCAAAGTGTAGCGTTCGAGTACGGTTTTGGCATACCCGCTCTCCCGTTCTTTGCCCGTGCTGGCCTCGGCTCCAACATGCAGCATCAGCGGGGGGTCCAAGATCGCGCTGCAGCAGGCCAGGCCGCCAGCCCGATACAGCAATTCCTCGCCCACCATGTGCGAATGACCGGTTCCAAATACGTGCAGCAGCCTGTCGGCCGCAATCGCTGTCGCCGCTAGAGCCGCAGCGCGGTCTAGTTGGCCTCTCTCTTCACGAAATACCGTCTGCAGAGCTGCCTGCAGCCGATCAGCATACAGCGCCATTTTGTCCATTCCAGATACCTCCCACCAGCCAAGTTTGTGAATTCCGACTGCGCTTCGCTAGAACTTAGGTTGGGCCTGCACCGCATCCAGCGTCTTTAGAATACCGAAATTCGCGAGAGTGAAGACCAATAGCCCCACCCATATGAAGCCAAAACTCACCAGATGTATGACAGAAAACGGTTCACGAAAGACAAAGATTCCCAGTGTCAGGGTGATACTAGGGGCGATATATTGAAAGAAACCAATGGTCGACAGTTTCACGCGACGAGCACCTTGGGCAAATAGGAGCAGGGGCACAGCCGTGACAACACCGGCACCGGCTAAGGTCACTGCAGTAGCCGACGACAGCGTAGTGATGGCTCCGGTTCCCTGGAGTTCATTTGTCAATATGAAGATGACAGCGGCAGGGGTCACACTCGAGGTCTCCAAGGCCAAACCGGTGACTGAATCGACAGGAATCAGTTTTTTCGCCAGTCCATAGGTGGCAAAGGTTCCTGCTAGGACGAGGGCAACCCATGGGATGCGTCCGTACTGGAGGGCTAGGAGCAGTACGCCGATGCCAGCCAGCCCCGTGGCCAGTATCTGCCAGCGAGTTAGCTGCTCTCGCAGCACCACCACGCCTAACAGGACAACGACAAGCGGGCAGATGTAGTAGCCCATGCTGGCCTCGATCACAAAGCCCGAATTGACGGCCCATATATATGTATACCAGTTAAAGCTTATCAAGACACCGCACAATAGGGTCGGGACCAGGTGCCGTTTGGCGGCTGCCAGGACAGTGAATACCGTTCGCCCTCGGATTACAAGCAGGACAATCACGGTAAACACAAACGACCACGCGATGCGGTGGGCCAGGATTTCTAAAGGGGGCACAGCCTCTAGCAGTTTCCAGTACAACGGCAGTATACCCCAGGTGGTGTAGGCCGAAACTGCGTATAGCCATCCCCAGTTCTTTTCCGTACTGACAGCAGACATTCCTCTTCGCTCCCTCACAGATGGGCTTTCCCCTACTATACCACAGATGCCCGCGCAGGCGAACTAAGAGCTGCGGGGTTTTTGGGACCATGCACACAAAAACAACCCATGAAAAGTCGACGTTGCATATTGTCTGTAAACCCTCTATAATATAATCATGACAACCTCATAACAAGTCCGTCAGGAGGTGACTGATTCCTAGCTTTTCTGCGTGTTTTCAAAACAATGAAGGAGGAAGATGCATGAAACCTAGAATGTCCCATGTGTTTGTGATTGGCCTGGCTCTTATTATCAGCCTGACTCTGACAGCCGGTGCTCAGTACCAGGAGTCCCCGGTGTTGGCCGAGCGCGTAGCCGCCGGCGAGCTGCCGCCTGTGGAAGAGCGTCTCCCGGATAATCCCTTTGTGGTAGGCCCTGGTGTGCTCATCGTAGAGGAAGACCTGGATTGGGAAGTCGGACGCTACGGCGGTACCCTGCGCGTCGCCAGCAAAGTCGCCAACTGGCAGCCTGATATCTTTATCGGTGCCAATGAGCCACTCATCATGGCTCCCGGTATCGGTCTTGAAGGCATGCGAGGCAACATCGCTGAGGATTTCCAAGTCAGCGAAGACAATCGTGTGTTTACATTTACGTTGCGAAAGGGCCTGAAGTGGTCTGACGGTGTACCCGTGACCACAGAAGACGTTCTGTTTGCCTGGGATGATGTGATGAGCAACACAGAAATCACCCCCATGTTCCCGGTCAAATACCGCAGCGGCGGCTCGGCGACAGCCGAACCCATGCAGCTGGAGATCATTGATGACTACACCTTTTCCATCACGTCAGAGGTGCCTTACGGCGGCTTCCTACGGGGAATCACCGTAGCGGGTTGGGTTGGTTATACAGAGATTCTCAAGCCGAAGCATCATCTGATGCAGTTCCATGCGGACTACACGGCGCTTGAGGATATGGCCGACGCACTGGCTGAGGAAGAACTCGAAGCGGATGAGTGGGGCCGGCTGTTCTCCGCGAAGGACTCCCTGAACTGGCACTTAACCCGTCCGCAGGCCATTGGATTCCCGTCGCTGTATCCGTGGATCCGCGTCGAAGGGCCTGGTGGTATGATGGTCTTTGAGCGAAATCCCTACTATTTCCGGGTCGATATCGAGGGCAACCAACTGCCGTACATCGACCGTATTGAATCCTATGACGTAAGCGATACAGAAGCTGAAGTGATGCGCGTCATCACCGGTGAGATCGATTTACTGCGAGAAGGAACATCGCTGTCGAGCATGCCGCTTTATGCTGAGAACGCCGAACGAGCAGGGATCCGCGTTGAGGTCTTGGACATGCACGTGGACTCCACGGCGCTGTTCTTTAACCTAACGTATGATGACCCTGTCTGGCGAGAAGTGGTTGGCGATCGTCGTTTTCGCCTAGCAGTCAGCCACGCCATCGATCGAGACGAGATCATCGATACGGTATACTACGGCTTTGCTGCGCTGCCGGAACTGCACCCGAGCGAGTACGATCCGGATCGAGCCAACGCCCTTTTGGACGAAATGGGCCTCGACCAACGGAGTGCGGAAGGCTGGCGCCTCGGCCCGGACGGTAATCCTGTCCATGTCGTGATCGAAACT
>SLOG01000328.1 GCA_007132635.1 Limnochordia bacterium | reverse complement strand
GGTCATCTGGTAGTAGATGGCCCTTGTGAATGTCTCATACCGCAAGAGGGCGACGGCTCCAAAATCCGACAGTACATATAGAGCGATAAGAACAGCTCCAGCTCCCATGGCGGGGCGGATAAGGGGGAGGATGACATGCCAGAAGGCTCGCCTCGAATTCAACCCTAAGGTAAAAGCGGCTTCCTCAAAATTCTGGTTAATTCGCTGCAGTGCTGCTGAGGTAATGAGAAACATATATGGGTACGTGAACAGAGTTAAGACCAAAGCGGTTCCCCAAAAGCTGAAAATCGGGAAGACACTAAAGCCAAGATGCCTTGTTACAAGGCCGCGAGGCCCCATGAACAAAATATACCCTAAAGCCCCTAAGTAGGGGGGGATCACCAAAGGTACAGCCAGGGCCCAGCGCCAAAAAAAACGGCCGGGTAGATCTGTGCGAGTTGTCAGGAATGCCAGGGCAGTCCCGATGCTTCCCGCAGCCAGTGTCACAACAGCGGTCAATGAAGTCGTGTTCCACAAGAGTCTTGGGATACGCGTGGTTAAGAGTCGTCCCCACTGCTGGAGAGACCCCTGCAGAGCTGTCTCAACTAGGTTGAGGATGGGTAAGATGAGGAGAAAAGCGGTTAGCAGCGCTGCCAGAAGCAGCGGCCAACTGGGAGGCTTTCCTAGCCAGTGTTGGTGCCAACCGCGGCGCAGTGTACTGAATAGTCGTGCCATCAATGGAATGACCTCTATTCTGCGAAACCAACAGCTTCCATCAAATCAAGAGTGTCCAGGTAGACATCGCCGAGTTCACTCAAATTTAGATCAGCTGTCTTATATTGATCAATGGTTCTTGCGTGTTCAAACGCCGGTATTCCGGCGACCAGAGGCGTTTCTCGGCTTTCTAGGGAATAGGTTTCCAGATTGTCGGTTCGCAGGAGGAAGTCGATGAATGCCAGCGCATTGGCTTGGTTGGGCGCACCCTTGACCAACCCAACACCAGACACATTGACAAAAGCGCCCATCTCGTCAGGGCCTTGGTCTGGGTATACAGCCGCCACCTGATTGTCGACGGGTTCGTCGAGCTGAAGGTGGTAGTAATAGTTATTCACAAGTCCAAACGCGACTTCCCCGGCCCCTACAGCTCGGCGTATGTCCGTGTGGCCTCGAAGTATTAAGGGTTCGTTGGCCAGTACACCCTGCAGGAATTCGCGCACCTGCTGGTCTCCATACATGGCTCGGAGCGCTGAGATGTGGGTAACCATGGAGCTGTTTCCCGCCCGTGTGATGGCGAATTGGCCGTGGTATCGGGGGTCTGCCAAATCCATGATCCGCTGCGGTACGTCGGCTTCTCCCATGAGATCGGTGTTGTACATAAACACTCGGGTTCGAGCCGCCAAACCAATCCAGGAGTCATCGACAGCCCGGAACGAGTTGGGTATGATCTCTGTACTCTCTGACGTGATGGCCTGAAACAGACCTTGTGTGCGAGCGACTTCCAGGATAGCTCCATCATTGGCAAGGAAGAGGTCGGCTCGAGGCCGGGCCTGTTCGGCGGTCAGACGATGGATATACTGTGCTGCATCACCAGAGAGCAGCTGCACTTGGATTCCAGTTTCAGACTCAAACTCTTGGATCAGCGGCAGAACAAAGCGCTCGCTGCGGCCTGAATAGATGACAAGCTGTGATGCAGCGACGTCGAAGGCCAAAACGAGAAGCATAAGAGAAACAAGAGTCACAACACGGAAATGACGCACTTGGAGAACCCCTTTCGCGATATGAGCCGCAAACCAATAGAGAATATCATTCTCAGTCCATTATAACGAAAGGAGGGCTGGTCGTCAATATAAACGTATTCGGTTAAGAAATAAGAGAGTATTCGATTTCATCACGTACGAGAGAGTCGGTTTCCGTTTTCAGCGCGCTGCTCAGCAGACGAGATGCGGAATGCGTATGCATTTGTCCGAGGGCCCACGCGCTGCTGCCTCGTACCAGAGGTTGTGGATGGTGACGGAGGATGTCCATGAGCCATGGAATCGTCTGCGGATCGCGAAAGGTTCCTAATACCATAGCGGCATTTCTCTGCAGTACACCTCGCCCTCGCCAGGAAGCTGCTGTACCGCCAAACAGTTGGCGAAAGCTGCGGTTTGTCAAGTTCAAGACGGTTTGGAGCGGCAGCTGTGGGGGCAGTATCGGGACCATGGCGGATTGTAAACTGGGGACTGCTTGCTGATTATGCGGGCAGACGTCTTGGCAGATATCACATCCCCACAGAGTGGTACCCCAATGGGGACGCAGATCTCGCGGAATGGGCTCTTTAGCCTGAGTCCAGTAGGCGAGGCATTTTCTTGGGTTGAGTGCAAACGACCGTGAAAGGGCTTGAGTAGGGCAGGCCCTAAGGCAGCGCTGGCACTGTTGGCAGGTATCATCTCGATTTCGTTCTTCCGTCTCTAACGGAAATGCACGCGGATCGACATCCATCACGAGTTCCCCCAAAAACACATACGACCCATAGGGTTGGACGTACAGACAACTGTTCCAGCGCTGTACACCGAGACCACTGACAAGTGCCCAGGCCCGTTCGGTTAGTGGGGTGCTGTCCACAGCAACCCGGAAATCCTTAAGCGGCACGTACTTCCTGAGACTCTCAGCAAGCATTGTAAGACGTTTGGACAATATCTGATGGTAATCGCTACTTCGAGCGTAACGAGATAGGCTGCCGCGAAGTGGAGGTAACGAACCTGAACTCGGCGGATGCTCTGACGTTCGATAAGCTAAGGCAGCAGTAAGGACCACCTTTGCCGAAGGCAGCACCGATGCCGCATGAATGCGTTTATCCGGGTCCTTTTCAGCAAATGCCGGATAGAGGCCTCGGGTTTGACGATCGACGAGGGATTGTCTGAGAAAGTCTAATGACACAGCAGAAGTTGCAGCCGCCGCATCCAAATCACACTGCTTCATTAAAGCTAGTAAATCACTGCGCGTCACGGAGTTTTCCTCCTAAAATGCAAACCAGGCAGACCCTGGGATCTGCCTGGCGGTTGTCATTCATCTACGCTGATTCGACCGAAACAACCTCAGGAATTTCTTGTTTGAGTATGCGTTCGATACCGCCCTTTAATGTCATCTGGGACATAGGGCATCCGGCGCAAGCTCCAGTGAGTCGGACAGTCACAACGTTCCCGTCACTGACATCGATCAATTCAACATCGCCGCCATCAGCTTGGAGGGATGGGCGGATCTTCTCAAGCACCTCTTGAACTCGCTCTTTCAAGTAAGGCACCTCCCTTTTTCTTTAGTACCTTTTCTCTTGTACATCCTTTAGTATACACCCTTTATTATTTACTGACAACCGACGTAGTTATCGAACATGAAGCTTAACAAACTCTTTCCATGCGCTGGCTATTGACTCGATCAGCATCTTACAAGAGGAGGCCATCCATTTGTGCCGAATACATGAACGATGGACCTGCAGAAGAGGTGAATAGCCGATGGCTTGGGAGCAGTACGTTCGAGAAGCGGCAAAGACGCGGCTTCGCTGCCGCACATTTGCGGCGTTTAACTGCAACATCGACGTGGTTATCGAGGTTGAACAGAGTGATCTGGATCGCATCTATGAAGAAGAGCCGAAACGCACCCAGTTGGTTGTTACGAACCCAACTGAGGTGTCACCAGCCGCATCGGAAGACCATCTTCTCGCTATCCTGCAGGAGTCTGCGGCTCGTGGTGAATCGCACTACAATGTGGCCGATTTAGGACTGACAGAGTGGATTGACAGGAAATTTTCGGTGAACCGTACTGAAGCCGGAGGAGAGGCAGCGATTATCGCCAATCAGACGGCCGCCCTTGGTGCGGATAGCCGTGTCTACACATCGGTTTTATCGCCTCGCCAAGCGGAGGTTTTTCACCGACGCGTCAAGTTCCCGGTAATTAGTGCCGGCCGCGTCCAGTGGATTGCAGCTCAGCAGGTGGCTAACGACAATTGGACGAAGTTAAATTACATCTTCGAATTTCGGAAGGGGACAACACTTCGCTTTGGTGAACGCAAAATATTCTGCCCCAAGGCCATTCAGGTTATTCTCAGTACACGCGATCCGCGTTTTTCTATGGCATTTGACCCTCAGACAGAGCGGCATCTTGCAGACATTGGCTCAGCGGTCGACGTGGCTTTTATGGCGGGTTACCATCATGGACGCGTTGTGGGTCGGGCAGAATCGCTTGAGGAGTATCTGGCACTTAGTATTGATCAGCTGCGCGCGTTGGCCCAGAAAAACAAAGCTTTGGCACTTCACTTTCAGTATGTTCCCATGGCGATGGTTTCCGATGAACGCAGGCTGTTGGCGCAACTGACGCCAGAATTTGCCAGTTTCAGCATAGATGAGCAGCAGCTGCCTCATGTGCTTGAAGCATGCGGGTTCACGGCTCATGCTGCGAATCTGCGGTGGTCAAACAGCCCGTTACGGCTGTATGAAGGGGCGCGTGTGCTTTTCGAAGCCTGGGATCTTGAGCGGTTCCATCTGAGAATGGCCTGCGGGCAAATGGTCTTGGTGAAGAAGCCGTATAGCCTTACTCTGGAAAACGTGCGGCTAGCCTGTTTGTATGCGTCTCTCGTGACTTTGGTGCGGGCGCGGAAAGGCAAAGCGACAACGGCCAGTGATGTGGCGAAGTTCTCCGAACAGCCAGTCAGCGCCGAAGGAGTGCAGATGCTGGCGCAGTTGTTGGAGCAGGGGCGCCAACATGGTTTCGGGTTTGCCGCCGACATGCAGGAAACGGGTATCGCCGACTGCAGCGGCCATGGACTGGTGCTGGTACCCATGCATGTAGAACCTGACCCGGTCAGCACTGTTGCCTTAGGTGACTCACTGTCGGCCACCGCTTACGCGGCGGAGATCTCCCTGCGCCACAAGCTTTGAATCAAGGATTTTGATCATGCGGACAGTGAGTTTTTTGGCTCGAATCAGGTTTTCGCTGTTAACGTTGCTGAACGTATCGGTGGGCCAGTGCCAATTTGGGAGAATTCCAGCGCTGTCTGCTGCCATAAGGGAAACTGCCCGACCCCCGCGAGCTAAAACGGCTGAAGCATCGGTTGTGAGGAGATGGTATCGTCGGCACGCGGCGGGAATGGTGGGGGCGGTTAACATGGCTTCCTGGGCTGCCGTTAGGAGTGCTTGGTCGGCCGCGAAAGGCCATAGCAGGCCTTCATGGGTAACCGCGAACAACTCGCCCGAGCCTAGGTTATCTAGATTGATAAACTGCCTGTTTTCGCATCCGACGGTGTCCAAGTAATGGATCATCCCGAATGTGCCCGCTTCTTCTGCACCGGTTGCCAGGAACTCAACCGTCAGATTCTGCGGAGGGTCTCCGGCGAGCGTTTTGGCTGTTTCCAGGAGGACCGATACGCCGCTGGCATTGTCGTTAGCCCCGGGCGTGATTTGCCCCGTGACCTCTCGCAGTACGAGTGTGGTGAAGACGACAAGTAGATAGACGGCGGCAGCGTAAACGATCCAGAGGCTGGGCAGCGGGGCGCCCTGCAGAAAGCGTACTGTGCTCCAGCCGGCCCCTAGGGCGACTATGGCTAGGCTGGCAAGCAGCAGAAAAAACGACAGGCGGAAGCCTTTTACAAATTTTGGATGGAAATTCGGTCCCGACCGGGATGAGTCCATGTGTGCGGTAATGACGACTCGTTTAGGACGGCCTGGGTTGAGAGTGCCCCTTATGTTATGGCTCTGCCTTTTGGGCATTAACTGGCCGATGCTGAACCGGGTGTCTGCCTCAAGTATGAACAGGCACAAGGCTCCTGCGCCGCATAAAAAGCCCAACGGAGGCAGCCAGTGCAGGAGCGCAACTCCGGCCCAGGAGAGCAGGATTATGACCATCTGCGCGGGCGAAAAACTGGCGATACTGAGGAATTCCTGGCGCTCCGCGGGAATGCCGAGGGAGCGTAGTTTGCCCTCAATGTAACGAGCTGCTTGGCGTTCGTTATCGGAACCGCATTGACGGGGTCCTATGGTTTCTGACAAATGGTAGACGTTTTTCAACAGAGGATTCATGGGCTGACCTCCGATGGAAGTTTGTATTCTATTATTCTAGTTTGATGGGGATGGTTCCTTTGGAAAAACTGCAATCACACATCACATACCGCGGGTTGACGCTGGATCCGTTTCAAGAAGAGGCGCTGCAGTTGATTGACGAGGATTTCTCGGTCTTAGTCGCAGCGCCAACCGGTGTCGGCAAGACGCTTATCGCTGATTACTTGATCGAAAAGGTGTTTCAAGAGAAGAGTCGTGTCGTGTATACGGCTCCGATCAAGGCATTGAGCAACCAGAAGTTCAAAGAGTTTAAGGCACACATTGGACCTGACGCGGTCGGAATACTCACGGGTGATACGGTCATTAATCCTGAAGCGCCGATTTTGATCATGACAACCGAGATATTCCGAAATCTTCTGCAGGAGGACCCGGAGCGTGTGGCAGACGTTCGTTACGTGATTTTCGACGAAATCCACTATATTGATGATCCCGAACGGGGAAGTGTCTGGGAAGAAAGCTTGATTTTCATGCCGAAGACCATGCGGTTTTTGGGGCTGAGTGCCACTATACCCAATGTCCAACAGTTGGCAGATTGGATCGCATCCATCCATGAACAGAAAATCCAGGTCGTTACTCACGATGTCCGCGCTGTTCCTCTCCAGCATAGTGTTTTCGAGAAATCGACTGGGCCCATTGGCGTACGGAATTTCCGCAAGCGCCTCAAGAAATTGGCTGCTAAGCATGCTGACAATCCTCGAGAGGCTCAGCGTACCCTGACAACGAAACACACGGACCTCGTGGAGTATCTGCAGGGCAGAGACTATCTGCCGTGCCTTTTTTTCACTTTCAGTCGACGCCGAGCTGAGGTGAACGCGTTGGAGTTAGGCGAGCAGCAGGACTTTCTCGATGCTGCACAAAAACAGAAAACGCGTGATATCGTTAACAACGTAGCGAAGCGCTATCCGCAGATAGAAAGCAGTCGCTGGACCAGTCTGCGGCGTTTGGTGCTGCGGGGGATCGGTTACCACCACGCGGGGATGCTGCCGGTATTGAAAGATGTCGTTGAGGAGCTCTTCACCCACCGGCTGCTGCGGGTTCTTTACTGCACGGAGACATTTGCTGTTGGACTCAATTTTCCCTGCCGTAGTGTCTGTTTTGATTCGAGTACGAAATGGGATGGTACCTCCTTTCGCCCTCTGACAAACCGGGAGTACTTTCAGATGGCAGGGCGTGCCGGCAGGCGCGGGATCGATGAGAAGGGTTATGTGTTCACCCTAGTGGATCTCAACTATTTTGATGCACAGGATTTTCCCAGCATGAAGGAACAGGATGTGGAGCCGCTGCGGAGTCAGTTTTCTTTGACCTACAACTCCATCCTGAACTTGACAAAGAACTATGATGCCGACGCGATCTACCGGATTTTGGGTATGAACTTTGCTGCACATCAAGCTGTCGATGAGCTGCAAACTGTTCAGGAGGCGATTGCCGAGGCTGAGGCGGAACTCAGCGGTTTCTGCAGCCATATGGAGACGGAGCGCTGCCCTCTGGTCTACGACAGACTGTCCAAGAAGCTGGAGCGATATCGTTCGCAGCTGCGGGAGCGGCCTGGAAAAGGAAAGCGGCAGAGACTGCGGCAGCAGATCCGCAGTTTGGAGGGCAGCCTCGCGAACGTGGAGCGCGAGGAGTGTACAGCTGAGACGGCGGCGAAGTGCCGGGAAAACTCAGCGCGCTTTCGACGCCTTGGCCACAGGCATAAGCAGCTCTTGAAACGTCGACAGGCATTAGATCCGAAAGAGAAATACATCAAAGAATTCCATGATAAGCAGCAGCTTCTCCAGTCGTTGGGATACATTGATGGCCGTGAACTTACCACTCCGGGCCATTTTGCTGCCCAAATCCACGGACAGGAGTTATTGGTGACGGAGTTATTTATGGACGGCCTGTTTCATCAATTTACAGAACCCGAATTGTGCGCGTTGGCGGTTGCCGTGGGTTACGAGCCTCGCAAAGCCGAGACCAAACTGCGGCACCGAATTAACTTTTCACCAGTGTACAAAATCCTCTACCAGATTGGTGCTGTTGAGGCGAAGCACCTGGGGTATACGACGATGACTTTTCATGATCACATTGCGGTGCTCGTGCATCGCTGGGCCTCGGGCGAGTCTTTTGCTTCCATTATGGAGGCGGCGCAGATCGATGAAG
>SLOG01000337.1 GCA_007132635.1 Limnochordia bacterium | reverse complement strand
TACCACTTCCACCGAGTCACCACTCTCACCGGAAGCATAGCGACCAACTTTCGCTACCCCAATCCTAATCTGCATGACACCATCCCTGCCTCAGTTCCATTCAAACTCATTAACAGCACGAAGCCAATATTCGCGCAGATCGCCTTGGTAATCTGCACTGGGAAGAAGCATCAGCAACTGAACCACTGCATCATCTCTGGAGAAAAAAACCGAACGCAGCATACCTCGCTGACCGTCCATCCCAGTACCCTCGAATGCATAGAAGTATGCAGGGACGTCATTTGACGTCGTTATCTCACGATCCGAGATCATCGTCACGTCTGAAACCAGCGGTTCCCACTGGCTGGACAACGCTTCTCGCAAAGTCTCCACATCCTGTCCCGAGATAAACGAGACCTGCATGATAACTCTCGCGTCATTCCACGTCATCTCCAGCAGCTTCTGCCCGAAGATACGTTTCTCCACATAACGCTCGGCATTATTCGGCACAACAACGCTGAACCCATCATCCTCGACAACATACCACCAATATGCCTCATGGTCGTGGAGGTAAAACGTTCCTGCCAAAACCGGTGCAGTCAGAAATCCGATGAAGAGAATAGTAAAAAGTCCACGTACCCAAAACGGCGCCTTCATTTTAACCCACCTTTCGCGCTCGCTGAGTCTCACCGTGCAGAGAAAAACCACCGACGGGTGGTTTTCAGCATTATTCTATTACCGAACTAACACCGGAACGACTGATCCTGACCTCACAGTTGTCGGCAATCTTTAACGTGAGATAGTCCTCTCGCAGGGCCACGATCTCACCGAGTATCCCGCCGACAGTGACGACCTTGTCGCCTTGTTTCAGGGAATTCAACATCTCCTTGCGTTTCTTCTGCTGAGCTTGCTGCGGACGCAGTAATATGAAATAGAACACAGCAAACATGATAATAAACGGCAGGAGAAGCTGGATAATGCCAGGAGCTCCCGTTGCAGCCTGTAGAAACATTCATTCACCTCCCATACCCTATGTACACAAAATATAGTTCCAACTAACGATTTTCTCGCTTAAGACTCTTTATCCTGCATAAGTCCCAAAAAACTCCCTTCGAAACGCGAGAAAAGACCCAGCGTCGATGGCCTGACGCATATCAGTCATCAACTGCAGCAGAAAATGAACATTGTGTATACTTGTCAGGCGAATCCCCAACACCTCTTTGGCCTTCAAAAGGTGTCGAATATAGGCACGAGAATGGTTCTGGCAGGCATAGCATGTACATCCGTCTTCGATCGGCTGAAAATCCCGGGCATAGGGTTGGTCACGGATAGTGAAACTGCCTCGCCGCGTCAGTACTGTACCGTGGCGAGCGATGCGAGTAGGCAGTACGCAATCAAACATATCCACCCCGCGAAACACCGCTTCCACCAAACAATCTGGCGAACCAACACCCATCAGATACCTCGGTTTGCTGGGATCAACATGCGGAATCAGTTCATAAAGAACATCATACATCACCGGCTTTGGCTCACCGACACTAAGTCCGCCAATTCCATAGCCAGAAAACCCTATCTCCTGCAGATCCTCAGCGCTGCGGCGCCGAAGATCGTGGTACATTCCGCCCTGGATAATGCCAAACAACGCTTGATCCTCTCTATGATGCCGATCACGGCAGCGCCGAGCCCAACGCGTGGTCAGTTCCTGAGACCGTTTTGCGTAAACGTAATCTGCATCTGCTGGCGGACACTCGTCAAACGCCATGATGATATCTGCTCCTAAGGCCATCTGTATGTCGACAGCCTTTTCTGGACTCAAGAAATGCTTAGAGCCATCAAGATGCGACGAGAACTCCACACCTTCATCACTGATGGTTCGCAGCTTGCCAAGACTAAAGACCTGAAACCCGCCGCTGTCAGTAAGGAGTCCAGCCGGCCAACCCATAAAGCGATGCAGCCCGCCAGCATCTTCCACAACGTCAGATCCGGGACGCAAGTACAGGTGGTACGTGTTGCCTAGTATAATCTCCGCGCCTGCGTCGAGAAGCTCATGTGTTGTTAGCGTCTTGACAGTTGCCTGGGTACCCACGGGCATGAAGACTGGCGTTGCGATTCGCCCGTGCGGCGTTTCTAACACTCCGGTCCGAGCGCGGCTCTCGGAACACTCCTTGTGGACTGTAAACGTGATCCCCATTATCTACCAACCACTCCCGCCAAAAAACTAGATGAACAACATCGCGTCGCCAAAACTGAAAAACCGGTATTCCCCGGCGAGCGCCTCTTCGTAGGCACGCATCACTAAGTCCCGACCCGCCATAGCAGATACAAGCATCAACAGGGTGGATTTCGGCAGATGAAAGTTCGTGACCATACCACTCACAGCACGAAACTCATAACCCGGATAGATAAAAATATCCGTCCAACCACTCCCGCTCCGCACGAAACCTTCGTCTCCCAAGGTCTCAAGCGTTCGAACCACTGTTGTGCCCACTGCGAGGATTCGGCCGGCTCTAGCCCGACAGTCGTTAATCACGGCAGCACTCGCTTCCGATAGTTCAAAATATTCGGCGTGCATTTTGTGGTCCGCAACATCGTTTACCTTAACCGGGCGGAAGGTACCGATCCCGACATGGAGGGTCAGCGGTACAACCGAAGTACCCAGCGAACGAACTCTTCTTAAGAGGTCTTCCGTAAAATGCAGTCCAGCCGTCGGAGCTGCTATAGACCCAGCGTCCCGAGAATACACAGTCTGGTAGCGTTCATCATCGTCCAGCTCCTCAGTAATATACGGCGGAAGAGGAGTTCGCCCCAACCGGTCAAGGATAGCATCGAAAGAACCGGCATACGCAAACCTCACAGTTCGTTCGCCGTCGGCCCCCATCGCGACCACGTCTGCCTCCAGCTCGGATGAAAACGTCACTCGCGTCCCAACCCTCACCCGCCGGCCTGGTTTCACGAGGACCTGCCACTGATCATGGGACAACGGCCGCAGCAGAAGGAATTCAACACGCCCTCCCGTTGGATGCTTCTGACCGAAGAGGCGCGCGGGAAGAACGCGAGTGTCATTCAGAACCAAGCAATCTTCTTGCCGCAGAAACTCGGGGAGATCAAAAAAACGGCGATGCGATATAAGGCCCCGTTCCATCTCCACCACCATTAAGCGGGAATGGTCCCGGGGCTCCATCGGCCGCTGCGCGATCCGCTCTTGTGGAAGTACATAGTCAAAGTCAACGGCTCTCATTCTCGGATCTGAAAGACTCCTTTCTCGCCTGTATTTAAGGGGAAGCCCATCTCATAGGCGTCTGTGCGAGCCCACGATGCTGGTTGAAGAACTGGTTGAGTGACCAGAAACTCAAAAACACGATAGTTTCCGCTGGACTCAATGCGCGCATTGACAACGGTTGAGCGCCGCTCGTAACCCTCCACCTCAGCATATTCATGCTGCACAAAGATAGCGACATAACGTCCGGGGCTGACCCCGGCCTGACGCGCTTCGTCCCGTATGTGTACAGGCACCTGCCAGATTTCAACGTGAGCCTGATACGCGTTCGTCAGAGTTTCAACTACTGTGGTCTCTATCTCATGCTGGATGGAATAGCGATGTTCATCCACACGGACCTCTTGCAGGCTTTTTCCATCACCCACACGCGTGTCGCCATTCGAGATCGTAACAATGACTTGGTTTTCCCCGGCTCGAAGATAACCCACCCGTTCGGCTTGCTGGCCGATAGCCTCAATTGCCCCCTTAAACTCCCGGCCAACAACATGAAGCTTGCTCAAGAGTCTTTCGCCGTCTGTATTCAGCCCTTCAGCCGCCACCACGCGCTGCCTGCGATTGACTGCCAATTCTACACTGGGATTGATATCCAGCGTAACAAAGAATGTGGGATTCATGCCTCCGGGAATGAACACGCGATCACCAAAAAGTGCTGCGGATCCAATAACTGCTAACAACAACACCGCGGCAAAGCTGATCCTCAGAAGTCTTGGCGTTTGGGACTCAACGAAGTCGATCTCCTGACCCAGAGAAACTGCCTCTCTATGGGGTACACGGAGAAATTCGCCCTGCGGCGTCAAAACGACAATATGCCGCCTGCTGGCTACTTCCACCACAATCCCCTTTTTCCGCATGATCGCATTGTCCCCCCTTATCTAGAAAGCTGCTCGAAAACCTCTTTTGCTGAAGCGCCATACAACATATTGTTGCGAATGCCTTGACGCAATTGATACGTTGCGCGCCATGATGCTTCAACATTTCTTCTCGAGCGGATTCCTACGGAGTGTCCTAGGCTGACGGTTACCCTGTCCGCCGCAGATATTCCTTCAGATAATGGAACTCACCTACAAGAATTATAGCCAGCGTAATAATGTACTTTCGCTGCCGCTCTAGTGTCTTCCGGCTTACACCTACTCGCTCCTGAAGCTCCTTAAGCGGCAGCGCACGTCGGTTCGTCAAGAAAGCCACCATTTTCGGATCCTTGGTCAGTACATGGGCAACTTCCAGTGCCCTTTCTCGGGCATCTCGATGCTTCGGAGACATCTTGACCAAGTCTGAAAACTGGATGCCATAATCACTGAGAATCTGATTCAAGCGGAAAATCTCTTCTCGGCATTCTTCTGCCTCATTCTTAACCTGCAGTTCATTGAAGGCTTCCTTCGATTCGATTCGCTGGAATACTGCGTCCTCTGAATCGTCGGTCCCCAACGAAGATATCGGAATTTCGTCTTTTCGCCGCGAACGACGACGAAAATAGTCAACCATGCGCCGTTTAATGACAATTTCAGCAAAGCTGAGAAACGACGCTCCCGCTTCACTTTTATATGACACAATGGCTTCATCAAAGGCGAGCATAGCGATACTTGCCTCGTCGTCACGCCCAAGGACAAGGTACTTCCTCGCGATCGTCGACGCCACCTTAAGATAGAAGGGTCGGTAATCCCGGATCAGCTGTTCACGGCACTGCCCATCGCCAGCCTGTGCCCTAGCCACCAAGAAACCAATCTCTGCCCGTTGCTTGTTTTGCTTCGGTGCCGAAGTGGCAGCCATCTGTACCAGACTCCTCTCCAAAGACTTCGCTGTCAAAACCGGCTTCTTAAGGGTACCCCAAAGCCGCTGTCGCTGCAGAACTGCCGTGACGTTGACATAACTTACTAGTTGTACCCGAGTTCCCGGAGGGTACCAAGCTTGTCGCGCCAGTCTTTTTTTACTTTCACCCACAGACTCAAGTGCACCTGCATGCCCAACAGCTGCTCGATCTGCTGCCGAGCATCCGTGCCAATACTCTTGAGCCTTGCACCACCGCGACCGATAAGAATGCCTTTCTGCGAACTGCGCTCGACGAATATCACCGCATCCACTTTCACAAGCGGCCTAGTCTTCGCTTGACTCATGGACTCAATGACAACGGCCACTGAGTGGGGAATCTCCTCTTGGGTTTGTTTCAAGACCTGCTCGCGGATGAACTCTGTAATAACAAACTGTTCGGGATGGTCTGTCACCCAATCATCGGGATAGTACTTCGGACCTTCCGGCAGATAGCCCATTATCGCCTTCAAAAGGGTTTCCATGTTCTCCCCAGTCAACGCGGAAACCCGCACAACAGCAGAAAAGGGGAATTTCTTCTCGGCTGTCTGAAGCAGTGTCATCTGCATACCTTCGTCGGCTCGATCCATCTTGTTCGCTGCCAGAATGACCGGTGTACGCTTAGGCAGCTCCTCGATAATATAGTCATCAGCTCGCTTCCACAGCGGCATCTCAACAACCATAAGGACGACATCGACATCCTGCAGGGACTCACGAGCCGTCTTGACCATGTAATCCCCCAAACGGTGCAGCGGTTTATGCAGTCCAGGCGTATCCAAAAACACAATTTGTCCATGGGGTTTGGTCAAAACAGCCTGAATACGATTCCGAGTCGTCTGCGGTTTGTCCGAAACAATGGCCACTTTTTGACCGATAAAACCGTTTAAGAGGGTTGACTTACCCACATTAGGGCGACCGATGACCGCCACGAATCCAGAACGAAAGCTACCCATCCATTTCCTCCTTCAAAGAGTAAGACAGTAAATATCTATGGACTCCCTTACCGTATTCGTGGGGGTAATAGGCCACTCGGTTAAAACCAAAGGCATCAACATACAATCGTAACGCTGCTTCGTTATCGGGAGCAACTGTTAGATACACCCGGCTAAAACCCTTACGAGCGAGGCAGCGAAAGCTATTGCATAGGAGCTTTTGGGCGAGTCCCTGTCTCCGAGCATTCGGCTGCACAGCTAACCCGTATAGATAGACTGCTTGGCCGTCATCGAAATCCCGCATATACTCGACCACGGCCAGGACATGCCCGTCCTCTTCAATCACGAACACCCTGCCGTGCCTAATGAGAGGCGGCAGGCTCCACGCATCCACGGCGCCGGATCCGAAGACCATTCTTTCCAGCCGGATGATTTGTTCGGCCACCCAGCCATCCGATGCCTTCACCTCAAGAAACTCAAGCATGCTGAATTCGATCTCCATCCAGTTCTGCGGGACCAAAGGCACCGGGAAGGAGTTCTTCGACCGTGGCGGTTTCCCATTTCCCTGCTTGATTCGCCATAATAATCAGTACATCGGATGAAAAGAACTCCGCCATGACCTGCCGGCAGACACCGCAGGGACGACACACGTCGGTCGTATCGGCGACGACAGCTAGTGCAGCAAACGCCCTCTCACCCTCAGAGATAGCCTTGAAGATCGCCGTTCGTTCGGCGCAGTTCGTAGGACTAAACGCGGCATTCTCAATGTTGCATCCGCGGTAGACCTTTTCATCTCTAGTGAGCAGGGCTGCACCGACCTTGAAACTCGAATAAGGAGCATAGGCCATTTCACGAGCTTCTAGCGCCTGCGCGATCAAGTCCTTTGGTGTCATCTAATCACTCCTTGAACTCGACTCTATTATATCAAAGATCTGATGTCGTTGCCATCAGTCTTCGAGTCACCCTCGCATCTGAAAAAAAAGCACAGTAATCGAGACCCCCAGTAGGGCACCGATGAGAACCTCCAAGAAGGAATGAACTCGCGACTCCATTCGACTCTGGGCCACCAGTACGGCCAATGCAGCGCCGAAAAAAACGCTCAACCCCTCTCCCACAAAAAAGACGGCTGTGGCTAGACTGAAGGCTATCGCCGCGTGTCCTGAAGGCATTCCTCCCCGAAGCAGATCAGAACGGCCCGAAAACGCTTTCAGAACCACAGTCGCGGTAGCAACGGTCAAAACAGCGACGAGAGTAAGGAGGGGCGATCCATACGTGGGCCGAATGAGCCGCGAATCTATATAGAGAAGGCGTTCGATAAAGACTACATAAGCCACGCAAAGAGAAACCACCGACGAAACAAACACTGCACCCGCTGCAACGTTTTTCGCATCCCTCGCTATCGGATGATACTCTTGTGTTACAAGGTTCACTACTGCTTCGATGGCTGTATTTATGAGTTCAGCGGCGATAACTAAGCCAATCGTCAATAGAAGAATCAACAATTCAACCCGCGTAACCCGAAGAAGCACAGCCAGAGTCAACACTAACCCAGCCAGCAGTACATGGATGCGCATGTTTCGCTGCGTGAGCAGTGCATAGACGATGCCCTGAAGTGCGTAGTTAAAGCTGGCCCGCAGGCTGCGAGAGCGCCAATTCAGTTCATCCTTCATCGCGTCAGCCCTAGCTTTGCCATGACGCATTCTTCGAGCTCCCGCATCGTTTGTCGCTCCATCTCCTCGTCATGGTCATATCCCAGCAGATGAAGACACCCGTGAACAGCAAGAAATGCCGTTTCGCGGCCTATGCTGTGACCAAACTCCTTGCTCTGCTCGGCTGCTTTTTCGAGAGAGATCACAATATCACCCAGGATGAGGCTGGCCTCAGGAATTCCACTGGTGAAGCCGTCTTCATCGCCCTGCGGGAAGGACAACACGTCCGTGCTGCTGTCCTTGCTGCGATACCTGCGGTTTAGTTCTTGAATAGCCGCATTATCGACAAAAGTCACACTCACCTCGCAGCGTTCGGTCACTCCACACATCCCTAAGGCGGTGATTAAAGCTCGCTGCACAACCGACTCCAGGTCCTGAGTCGCTACTTGGTCTTGTTGGTTGGCGATGATGATCTCCATGTTCAATGTCGCTTCTCCTCAATGTCTTCTCGCGTAATGTTCTCCGGGTATTCCACCCTGGCGTGGAAAATCCCTATCAGCACTCGCACGAAGGCGTCGGCGATGCGGTCAAGATCCCTAAACGTCAAATCGCTTTCATCGAGCTGACCATCATTGAGACGGTCC
>SLOG01000273.1 GCA_007132635.1 Limnochordia bacterium | reverse complement strand
GTTTTTGCAGTAACCGTATGTCCTTATGGATTGGGAGGCCGACGAAGGCTTGACGTCGGCCTCTTTAGGATTTCTTCAGGTTTTCTTTGTATAGTGTGTCTGAGGTGATGCAAATGGTTGGTACAATCCTTGTGGTCGACGACGAGAAGAACATTGTCAAGCTTGTTAAGAGTTATCTGGAGCGAGAAGGGTATCGTGTGGTAACTGCTTTTGATGGGGAGAGAGCCATACAGAGTCTGGAAACAGAAAAGCCGGATCTTATCATTCTTGATCGGATGCTTCCTGAGGTTTCAGGTGAAGATGTGTGCGAATATGTGCGGCAGTACAGTTCGATTCCTATCATCATGCTGACAGCCAAGGTTTCCGAGGACGAGCGTGTTGTTGGTTTGCGGATGGGCGCTGATGACTATGTTATTAAACCGTTCTCACCAAAAGAACTCGTGGCTCGGGTGCAAGCTGTTCTGCGTCGCGTCCGATCGTCTGAGACCGCACGCCTTCAAAGCGGTGACGGCTGCGTAGTATTGGACACCGAGTTCAGGAAGGCCTGGCTTTGTGAGAGAGAAATGAGTCTCACGCCGACGGAGTTCTCCCTGCTGGGCACCTTGCTGTCGCGGATTGGCAAGGCGTTTTCTCGGGAAGAACTCGCGCATGCGGTCTTTGGCTGGGACGCTGACGGGTCCGAAGAATCTATCTATGTCCACATGAAAAACTTGCGGAAAAAATTGGGAGAGAAGGGTGACCGGCCGTACATTCGAACAGTGTATGGTGTTGGATATCGGTGGGATGAGTGATGAGAAGTCGGCTTGGGGTAAAACTAACGGCAGTCATTGTCTCGGCTGCGGTTATGACCATCGTCGTAGTGTCTCTCTGGGTCAACTTCGCTTTGGACTATCAATTTGCCGCGTACTTGACGCAGCAGGAAGACCAACAGAACCAGCAAGTCCTACGAGCCGCCGAGGCCCTATTTGTTGAATACGGTGATTGGGAAGCCGTTGGGCCCGAATTGGCCCATATAGCCATGTTGACTGGGCGGACAGTTGTGATTACTGATCCCATGGGTCGGGTTGTGTTGGACACGAACCGCCACATGGGGGGTCGCATGGCACGGCATCCCCGAGCACAACAGTTGGAAGCTCCAGTCGATGCCCATGTGACCCATGATGTGATACGTGTTGACGGGCGAGTGGCTGCGCACGGACGGGTCTCTTCGTTAATTCGGCGGCAGGGCGTTCTGTCTGCGGAGGACCTCGTGTTTCGCGATACCATCAATCGTTCAATGGTATTGGCGGGTGTGGCGGCCGCTTTTGCAGCACTCCTGGTAGCACTTCTTCTGTCACGGCAGCTAGTTAGGCCGCTAGGCGTCTTGATCGAGGCTGTTCGCGGCATGGGCCGGGGTGAGCTTGAGCAGCGCGTGGAGCTGCGCGGACGAGATGAGATTGCCTATCTTGGCCATGCGTTCAACGAAATGGCCGGGAATGTGAGCAAGTTAGAGGCGCTTAGGCGCAAACTCAACGCTGACCTTGCGCACGAAATCAGGACACCATTGACAACGATTCGCGGTTATTTAGAGGGTATCGAAGACGGTGTTATCGAAAGTGGGCCTGAATCATGGAGCATTCTATCCCAGGAAGTGCAGCGGCTTATGCGTTTGGTCGATGATCTGCAGGAGCTATCCAAGGCAGAAGCTCCGCTGTGGCGTTTGGAGTTCGTTGATGTCTGTGCAATTCTCGATGAAGTTGCCGAGCTTACGGGCCCGCTGGCTGCTCAAAAAGGTATTCAGATGAACGTCGCGGGTCGGCCTTCGTTCGTTGTCAAGGGCAGCAAGGATACACTCCAGCGAGCGTTTTACAACATTGTGTTCAACGCGATCCAGTATACGCCGTCAGGAGGGTGTGTCCGTATTGAAATTCAACAGGATCCGGAGTCATCCACTGGGATTGTAAGTGTGTCGGATACCGGTGTTGGCATCGATGAGGCAGATATACCTTACGTATTTGAGAGGTTTTTCCGCGCAGACCCATCGAGGTCTCGGGCCGAAGGTGGCACCGGCATAGGACTTGCCATTGCGCGAGACATCATCACAGCCCATAGAGGGAGTGTGGACGTGTATAGTACGATTGGAGAAGGAACTACCTTTGCAGTGCGGCTGCCCATCGAAATGGGAGGTAGCCGGTCTTAGAGTTTTTCTAGGAGGAGAGATAAATGGGTATTTTCGAGAACATCAGCCCGCTTGACCATCGCTACAGAGCCAGTGAACCTGAGCTGTGGGAAGAGTTGTCTTCAGTTCTGTCTGAAGAAGGGTATCTGCGCTGCCAGCTTCAGGTCGAAGCAGCGCTCGTCCAGGCATTGGCTAATCGCAAGGTCTGCTCTCAGTCCGTGGCGGATGAAGTAAGTGAGGCCTGTCGGAAGATAACCTGTGCGGAAGTTCAGGTCGAAGAGGAAATCACGCGCCACAATGTGCGAGCTTTAGTCAACTGCATTCGCGAGCGAGTGAGTTCTGAGGCAAAGCCATACGTCCACTTGACGGCCACTAGTGTGGACATTTTGGACACCGCACGTGCGCTGCAGATGCGTGAGGCTGTTAAGCGGTGGGTTGTGCCGAAGACACAGGCATTGATGGGTGTTTGGCTGGATCTTGCAGAAGCAGAGGCTGCTACGCCGCAGATTGGCAGAACCCACGGTCAACACGGTGTTCCGATTACCTTTGGGTTTGCGCTCTCTGAATATATCAGCCGCATGGGGACACGATTACAGGCGATGGCGTCGGGTGCGCAAGACCTGCGAGGCAAGATGGCCGGGGCGGTAGGCGCATACAATGCTAGTTCGCTAGTCTTCTCAGACCCGATGCAGTTTGAGATAGAGGTCTTGGCTCTCCTGGATTTGAAGCCTGCGGGTCATGCCACACAAATCGTTGAGCCAGAATACATGACGGATCTGTTACATTCTGTGGTCAGCGCGTTTGGCGTTCTGGCGAATTTCGCCGATGACATTCGTCACTTACAGCGTACAGAGATTGCTGAGGTTGGCGAGGAATTCCGGGCTGGCCAAGTAGGGTCATCGACCATGCCGCATAAACGAAACCCTTGGAATTTCGAAAACGTCAAAAGTATGTGGAAGGCTTACATGCCTCGCATGGTGACAGTCTACCTTGATCAGATATCGGAGCACCAGCGGGACTTAACGAATTCGGCTTCGGGTCGCTTTATCGCAGAGATATTGGCAGCCTATGTACTGGCCTGTCAACGTCTTGCCCACGTCACGAAACGCTTGTCCGTTGATAGAGTGAGAATGCTCGCTAATCTTAACATGCATGGACAGCTTATCAGCGCCGAGCCGCTGTACATTATCTTGGCATCCATGGGGCACGGCAGCGCTCACGAGTGTGTTAAGGATCTGACTTTGGAGGCTGAACGGACAGGAAAGACTTTGGGTGATCTCGTGAGTGAAGATGAATCGCTGGCTGCTTTTCTGCAGCAAATGACGGATGAGCAAAAGACGATCATACTGCATCCGGCCTCTTATACTGGGGCTTCTGAGGAGAAGGCGAGATCGGTGTGCACCTACTGGCGCCGCCAACTAGAGGAGGTTGACGCATGAAACGAGCGGTCATAAGCGTATTTGATAAGACTGGCGTAGTGGATTTTGCTCGCAAGTTAGTGGGTTTGGACTATGAGATTGTGTCAACCGGCGGCACGTTAAAAACTCTCCAGGCAGAAGGGATCCCCGTGACATACGTCTCGGATCTAACAGGGTTTCCTGAAATTCTTGATGGTCGTGTTAAGACCCTGCACCCTGTTATTCACGGGGGGATTCTTGCTAAGGACACCCCGACACACAGAGAACACCTGACCGTTATCGGCGCGGCTCCGATCGATCTAGTGGCTGTCAACCTCTATCCATTTGAGGAAGTGAGTGGTAACGCGAATGCGTCGTTTTCTGACGTTCTGGAGACTATTGACATTGGCGGGCCAACCCTGCTTCGAGCAGCGGCGAAGAATCATCCCCGCGTGTTTGTCGTGTCTGATCCGGACTCGTACGACCGTGTTATTGATGCCATATCAGGCACAAACGATTCTGTTTCGCTGCGTCGAGAGTTGGCAGCCCAAGCATTTGCGCATACGGCCTTCTACGACTCCCTAATCGCCAAGTATCTGGGCCAGCCCCCGTTCCCAAAAACCATGACTGTTGCACTGAGGAAAAGCGCTGACGTCCGCTATGGTGAGAACCCTCATCAAAAGGCTGCTTACTATAGTGACGCTCCTGAGTCTGGCGGTTTGCCTACGGCCGAACAGCTGCACGGGAAGCCGCTTTCGTTCAACAATATCTTGGACCTTAACGCGGCGTGTCAGATGGCAGCAGCTTTTGACGAACCATGTGCTGTGGCAGTGAAGCACGCGAATCCGTGTGGACTAGCGACTGGAAAGTCTATCGGGGAAGCTTACCAAAAGGCCTATGACGGTGACCGGATATCGATTTTTGGCGGCACTGTGGCAGCGAATGTATGCATTGATGCCGAGACTGCTGCCGCAATGAGTCAGATCTTCCTTGACATTGTTGCAGCGCCGGACTTCTCGGAGGAGGCTCTACATGTGCTCAGAAAAAAGACAAACCTCCGGATTATGCGTCTGCGGCCCCAGATCGATAGGGGATTGGACTGGCGCCGCGTGCACGGTGGCTGGCTGGTTCAAGAGGCAGACGTCCACGGCGATGAGTCAATGGACTTACGAGTCGTGACGCAGCAGCAGCCTTCAGACCAGGAAATGCAGGATCTGCTTTTTGCTTGGAAGATTGTCAAGTATGTTAAGTCTAACGCCATTGTTTTAGCCAAAGATCGACAGTTGATTGGAGTCGGTGCCGGGCAGATGAACCGAGTTCAGTCAGTGAAGTTGAGTATTGAACAGGCCGGCGCTAGAGCAGAACACTCAGTATTGGCTTCGGATGCTTTTTTTCCTTTTGCAGATAACATTGATGCTGCAGCCTCCGCTGGAGTTGCGGCGATAATCGAACCCGGTGGTTCTATGCGGGACCAAGAGGTCATTGACGCGTGTGACAGCCACGGAATAGCCATGGTGTTTACCGGAGTGCGGCATTTTCGACATTAGTTAGGATTTGCAGAAGGGATTTCTC
This sequence comes from Limnochordia bacterium, assembly GCA_007132635.1. Taxonomy (GTDB): domain Bacteria; phylum Bacillota; class Limnochordia; order Darwinibacteriales; family SLO01; genus SLOG01. The sequence continues at coordinate 3,232 of SLOG01000273.1, read as the reverse complement.
AGTTCAAAGCGAAAAGTCATTGTTAAATGCAGATTCAAAAAAAGAGTTTCTGCCGGATAGCTTTCCGGCAGAATACCCTGGATGACAGGGGGCAGGCGCAGAAGGCCATGATGGTGAACTCACCTGCTTCCTGTCCTTATTCTGTATTGGCAGCAGTGCGTCGCGGTAAGCGGCGGGGCAGGGAGGTTTCTGCCGGGTTGACTAGGATAGACTGAAAGTGGTCGTATATCACGAAACCAGGTCTGGCGCCTTGCGGCTTTCGCACGTAGCGTCGTTCGGTGTAATCGACTGTGACTTTAGGTGATGTGCGGGCTTTGGAGAAAAAGGCGGCAAGCAGAGCGGCCTCGGCAATACACTCTTCGGCGACAGCTCCTTGATTGCGTAGAACAACATGGCTCCCGGCAATTTTTTGCGCGTGGAACCACAGGTCGTTTGGTCGTGCGACTCGGAATGTCAGTGCATCATTCTGACTGTTGTTGCGTCCTACCAAGATCGATGAACCAGCAGACGAAACATATTCGTCCCACCCCGCAGCAGCTCGCTTTGGGACACGCTTAGCCTTTCTAGGAGGTTTGATATAGCCTTCGTTCACCAGCTCTTCACGGATTTCTGCGAGTGTCTCTATGGAATCCGCCAAGGCAATATGGACAAGGGTCTCTTCCAGGTAACGACGTTCGGCCTGGGCTTTCCGGAGCTGCTGTTTCGTGTGCTTTTGGCTTCTCTGGGCTTTTCGGTACCGTTTAAAGTAGCGCTGTGCGTTGTCGCTAGGACTCAGTGTAGAGTCAAGCGGGATGACTAGTGCTGGTTGCTCTGCGTCGTAGTAATCTACGACTGTTGCAGATTTCATGCCCTTGTCAAATGCGTGCAGATTGGCCGTTATGAGTTCGCCGTACTTTCTCCATTGGTCAGCTTGGTTGGCTTCACCGAGAGCTTGTTTCTGCAGCCCCTCTTTGCGTTTTAGGCGCTTCAAATAGGTCTGCAGCTGTCGCGATAACGCGCTGGCCTCCTTCTGAATCCTTTCGGCCTTGACGCGTTCCGTATAGAAGGAGTCTAGGACGGTGTCCAGATTCGGGTATTCTGTCGTTTCTTCGACCTGCACGGTGGGGTAGGCAAAGAAGTCCGGTTTGCCTCGATACGTCCCCATATAGGCCGGCGTGTCTGGCCGCACTGCCTCTAGAATTACCTGCAGGCACTCCCACAGCCTGTGCCAGTCGGCTTCGCTTGTCCCCTGCCGGACTGTCTTAGTGGCAAGTCCAGCCCGAGCAACAATTTCTTGCGCAGCAAAAGGACCCAATCCTTGGTAGAGGTCCTGCAGGCCCTTTTTGACAGTCGTGTTTCGCTCCATTAAGCGGAGGTCGGTGAGAAAGACCTCTTTGGTCACTTTCGCTGCATCCTTTTTGCCCTGTGCTGGTGGATGTTGGTACGTCGTCTGCGGCATGATAACTCGAGCTGCATTGGCTTCTGGGGGGAATCGGAAGAGTGCGTCCAGAATCCTGCCGTCTGCATGTGTTAGGAGGACGTTGCTGTGGCGGCCCATAGCCTCCAAAATCAAAGTCTTTTCATCTCTGCCCCCGGATTCGTTGTGGGTTTCGAGAACAATATACACAATCCGTTCAAAGTCTTTTTGCTGAATAGCCATTATGCGGCTGGGTTCTAGGTATTTGCGCAGCAGCATGCAGAAGGCCGGGGGAGTGAGAGGGTTTTCCCGTTGTTCCGTCGTTGTATGAAGGCGGGCTCTGCCGGATTCAGCTGCGATGGCCAGCACTCGGTTTTCTCCAGGCAACCGTAGGTGCAGGTGGATGGTATGGCGGTCTGGCTGGTACACTCGCATTACCCGACTGTTTTGCAGTTCTTGGTGCAGTTCTTGGCTTATTTTGGCTGTAGCAAGCCCATCAAATGGCATGGCATTTCACCTCTTTCTCAGTATATCAAAGGGAAAAAGGAGGGACAAGCCATCGAGTGTCAAAGTAACAAGGAAGTAAAGCATTGCAGTGAAGCGGTGAAGGAGTGGATTTTATGATGCGCTATCGATGGCTGCTTGTCTGTGTCCTGCTATTTTTCCTAGCAGTTGGTGTCCTTGCCGCTGATGGCCGGGACCACTTTAGCAATGGACTCCAGTCTATTTATTACTTTTCTGTGCGAATTGACCAGCGGTTTTCTAATATTGTCCCCTTGCGCACAGCCGTTCATGAGTTTCGAGAGGCAATCGCAGGAGGTCAGGATGTCGATGAATCGCGGGCGATGCTGGCTCTGGTTTTGTCTGCACAAGGTGAGTTGGACGACGCACTCCATGAGTATGCTTCCTTAGCTTCGGAGAATCCCGATGCTGGATGGATAGCTGCCATGCAGGGCGATGTGTATCGTCGAGCCGGAGATTTTGAAAGGGCGGCTGAAAAGTACGAAGAGGCTCTGGTTACAGAGGATTTTGCTCGAGCACACATGGGTTTGGCCCGGATTGCCCTTATTGAAGATCGCACTGCGGATGCAGTCGAACGTTTAGTCATCGTTGTTGAGCTAGCGCCAGATCTAGTCGATGCCCAGTTCGAATTGGGGCGAATTCGCTTTTCTGAGGGCGATTATGAAGCCGCACTTGAGCATTTTCAAGTTGCCAACAACTTTGAGCCGCGTGACGCGGAGATTCACTATTACTTGGGGCGTGTTTATGAGGCTCAGGATAAAGATGAACAGGCTGCCTATGCATTTGACAGGGTACAGCAGTTGGATCCGGATTTCGCCACTGAAAAGTTACATGAGGAATGAGAGTCAGATTATCATAGAGGCGCAGATGTGACTGCTGCCTCTTTTTTTGTACTGCGGCAGACGAAATGTCTTCTTGGTTGAATCTTCGGCAGAAAAGTCGAGGTATACGGAGGAATTTCCTTTTCTGATGAGGAATAGGCAGTTAGGATCAAACGGTAACCCGCGATATCGCGAGAAGGTCTTTAGGGGGTGTACAATCGCTGCAGATGCAGTTGGCTAACGAGCAACCGAAACTGACACTTGCCAATACCGATAAAAGAAGCAGCCTTTTTGGGAGACGTTGCGAACTTTCCGGCAGTCGAGCAGCGATTTTACTATGATGTATAGCATGACTGGATTCGGACGAGCCGAATTGGACGCTCAGGGATGGCGCATTACGGTAGAGTTGAAAGCCGTAAATCACCGATTTTTGGATATTGCGGTGCGTGTTTCTAAGCAGTATGGCATTTTAGAGGACACGGTTCGCCGTGAG
>SLOG01000380.1 GCA_007132635.1 Limnochordia bacterium | reverse complement strand
CGTCCTTCGTGGACACGCTGCCGTCAAAGTACTGCCGCAATGCCTGTTCGCTGAATGAACCGGGAATGCCTTGATAGCCGACTGTCACTGCCATAGAGATCGAGTCCTTTCTTCCTTAGCGAAATGCTGGTTTCCGTGTCGTCAATGGGCACTGGCTGTCTTGTTGATAGCAGCGATCTGCTGAACAATTTCCATGAGATGCCCGAACTTTTCGGGGATCAGTGACTGAGCACCATCAGACAGCGCCTCGTCGGGTTTGTTATGCACTTCGACAATAAGGCCATCAGCCCCTGCTGCGATAGCGGCTTTAGCCAAAGGTTCAACCATGTTCCAACGGCCAGCGGCATGGCTCGGATCCACAAGGATCGGAAGGTGGCAAAGTTCCTTGATGGCCGGAATGGCACTTATATCCAGGGTATTGCGGGTATATGTCTCAAACGTCCGAATACCGCGTTCGCAGAGAATCACATTAGGATTTCCTTCCGACATAATATACTCAGCCGCCATGATTAATTCTTCGATAGTCGCTGACAGGCCTCGCTTTAAGAGAATTGGTTTGTCGGTCTGCCCTACACGCTTCAACAGAGCGAAGTTCTGCATGTTGCGGGCCCCGACCTGCAGGACGTCCACGTAGCTGGCCACAAGAGGTACCAATTCGGGTGACATGATCTCTGTAACCACCGGCATGCCCGTCTTCGCCTTGGCTTCTCGAAGCAGCTGCAAGCCTTCTTCTTCAAGACCTTGGAAGCTGTATGGCGATGTTCGAGGCTTGTAGGCGCCACCGCGGAGGAGATGAGCACCGAATTGGTGTACGCTGGCAGCAATGTCCATAATCTGCTCACGACTCTCCACGGCGCAGGGACCAGCGATGAACAGAAGGTGACCGCCGCCCACCTTGTGTCCCTCAATGTCGACCACGGTGTCCTGGGGATGGAAGACTCTACTGGCTAGTTTGAATGGATGCTGCACGCGAATCACGCGGTCAATGTACTCACTGCTGGCTGCTACTTGGTTTTCGTTAAGAACGCGCGTGTCTCCAACAAGACCCAACAGACAGTAGTTCTCGCCTTGAGACTGATGTATCGTCAGCCCCATGCTTTCCAGTTTGGCTGTTAAGCGCTGAATTTCACTTTGAGGTGCCTTGGGTTTCATAATAATGACCATGCCGATACCTCCTTGGTTTTGGGTGAAAGAGCAACTTGGGTAACAAAAAAGGAGACTCTGTGAAAGTCTCCCGAAGTCTGCTGCCTACACTGCACGGTCACGTTTTGCGATGGGAGAATCACTCACCAACCCTATGGAAATACGAATAGCCGGCACCAAAATAACGGCCCCAGCTCCAAAAATAAGTATAGGTGGATGGTTTTCGCATACGGTGTTGGTTTGCCATCGCAGTTCACGCTCCCGATCAGTTGGTTCATTATACTCTGACAATCCTGGCTTTGTCAACCAGAAAGGCCTAGAAGGCAGTTGGCTTTCTTGATTTTGACGAGTGGCAGTTCGCGCCGTTTACCAAAAATGGCAGGCAAACGGTGTGGTATGATGCCCTCGTCCGTAGGAAAATGGGTAAAACCAACGCCTTCCTAGCCCTCCGTTTTTCGGCTGGCTGCAGTCTTTCTTGAGGCAAAGGTTTTCCCATCTTGTCGGCTCAATAGTTGAATTGCGCACCGGCCCGACAGCATGGAGCCGGGTAGACCCGCCGGAGACTGTGTCCATTGGCCAGCCATGTAGAAATTGTTAAGTCCTGGAAGCTTTTTTGGAATACGCACGTCGCCAGACTCTGGGGTTTGGATCCATCCCATGTAGGCACCGCGCCACACGTTTGTGTAACGTGAAAATGCCAAAGGCGTTGCAACGTCAAAAGCTTCTACAGCACCCTTAGTCTCTGGGAACCGTCTAACCAAGGTCTCGGTTACATGATCGTAGAGCCGCGCTTTTGCCTGTTGATACGCGCGGCTGTCCGCTTTCAGTTGGTTCCACTAATCGAAAGAAGCGGGTAGTACCGACACAACTACAGAACGGCCCGGGGGGGCTACAGTCGGATCGTAGCAAAAGTGTCGGAAGGGGATGAACCGGTGTTCAACACCACCCAGCCATGTCGGCTGCTGAAGTGGAACGTAGACTGAGTGCGGTTCGGCGGATAGGTCGGTGTTGACGCCCAAAGATACTTGCACTGAGGTATAGGTGCTGAGTTCCTTAAAGTACCGGTACAGTCGCGTTGGGACATACTGCCCCTCTAGCAGCTTGAACAGCGTGGCGTATCCATCGGCCGAGGATAACACAACGTCCGCATAGCGTTTCTCTCCGTCTGCTAACTGAACGCCGATTGCCCTATTCTTCTGCACCAGAATTCGTTCCACCGGTGCGTTGAGATGAAGCTCGCCCCCGAGTTCGTGGTAACGGTTTACAATGGAATTGATGAAGACCGACGAGCCGCCTACTGGATAGCCGGCATCGTTTTGGTGAAGTGATGCAAAGATACTTAACAGTGCCAGCATACTGTATTCGCCAGGCATGAGCAACGAAAAACCGTGTCGTAGAAGAGGGTCTTGGAACTTCCCTGCAAATTCAGCGACCGACATGGAAGAGAACTGCATGAGGTCCTTGTGCAGTGGCCGGAGTTTCACAAAACTGCGTATGTGGTCGATTATGCTGTAGAGCTCCTGCGGTTTATCCAAATCGATCGTAATGTCCGAAAACGAAAGAATGCCTTTGTGAAGCTCTCTGATCAACGAACTATCCTGTGGGGATAGCTCACTGAGATGCTCTGAGAGACGATCGGCGCTGTTGAAAAAGACAAGAGTGCGCCCGTCCTCTTCAACACGCGCGAGTTCGTCATGGTTGATGATCGTCTGTTGATTAAGGCCTCCGATTTCCTGCCAGAGTGGCTGAAGCGGGCTCTTTGGGTTTGTACCTACCAACCACTGCATGCTTCCATCGAAGACATAGTCTTTCCGTTTCCACGCGGTGCAGAGACCGCCAGGTTGGCTGTGCATCTCAAAGATGTCAGAGCGGTAGCCATTAAGTTGGGCGTAACAACCCGCTGACAGACCGGCGATGCCTGCTCCGATAATAATCACGCTTTGTGCCATTCGAAACTGCCTCCCTAGAGGACTCTCAAGTTGTGCAAGAGCACAGATGCTCTCGCCGAAGGAACGTAGAGAAAGCCAACGCCTTCCTTAGCTGTGTTAAGAGCTGTTAATTTTTTGTTATATTACCTCATTATACCCGAAAGTGGTACTGGAAATCAATGTCTCTCATCGTCTATTTTTCCGGATTTCTGCAGGAAAACGCCGATACAATCTAAAATGATCCATCAAGCTCCAAAGGAGGTTGATTTCTTGCTAAAGACAAGTCTACCCACTCCCGCAGCTCTGATCGACCGCAGTACACTCCAGGGTAACATTGAGTATATGGCCCGTGCGGCGAAGCGTGCAGGTGTCCAGCTTCGCCCTCACATAAAGACGCATAAGATTCCGGAAATTGCGTTTCTGCAGCTACAGGCTGGGGCTTGCGGCATTACCTGTGCGAAGGTGAGCGAGGCCGAGGTGATGGCAGCCCACGGGATTCGCGATGTTTTAATCGCGTATCCCACCGTGGGTATCGAACAACTGCGCCGCGCGGCAGAAATGGCTAGGAGCATCCAGTTGACGTTGGCATGCGATAGTACGTACGGCGCGGCTCGGCTGCAGGCGGCGGCAGAGGCCGCGAATGTGTGTGTTGATGTCTACCTGATTATCAACTGCGGTGCTGACCGCGATGGAGTAGAAGCTGACGAGGCTTTGGATCTGGCAGACTGTGTGCGGTCACAACCTAGGCTGCGTCTGGTTGGGATTATGACGCATGAAGGCCAAGTGTATAAACAGTCATCGCGAGAACAGGTTAGCTCGCTGTACCATCGAGCAGCCGATGATATGTCGATTTTGGCAGATACAATGCGGAAAGAAGGCCATTCAATATCGGCAGTCAGTATGGGATCGACACCAAGCTGCTGGCTGGGTGAACCTCATGCTGGAATCACAGAGTGGCGGCCTGGCACATACGTGTTCAACGACTTGCAAGAAGCGTCCCTTGTTACTGAACTTGAGGACTGCGCTCTGACGGTGCTTACGACGGTCGTAAGCCATCCGGGTCCAGACCGGTATATTCTCGATGCTGGCAGCAAGTCACTGACAGCGAGTTCGCATCCTATTCATCAGTTTGGCATGCTCAAAGAACATCCTGAAGCGGAGATCGTTTCTCTAAGTGAAGAGCATGGTACTGTACGTTACCGCGGCCCCCTGAGCATTGGTGATGTGGTTGAGGTCATCCCAGTACACGCTTGCCCCACTACGAATTTATTTTCACACGTCTACGTGGTGGAGGGCGATGAAGTGGTCGGTCAATGGTCCGTTGCTGCCCGGGGCTGTGTTGTATAGGCGCGTAATCGATATCAATCTAGCGGGCTGTTGATTATCCAGATAGTCGCTGAGAAGCAGAGAAAGAGGTGTCTCCACTGCTCACGTTCGATTCACTGTACAATCCCTATTCATCGCAGCGAAACACAGTGTTTGCCCAGCGCGGTATGGTTGCATCAACACAGCCTTTAGCTTCGCAAGCTGGACTTCGGATTCTGCAGATGGGCGGCAGTGCAGTGGACGCAGCCGTGGCAGCGGCTGCAGTGCTGACCGTTGTGGAACCTACGTCGAACGGAATTGGCAGCGATGCCTTTGCTCTGATCTGGGACAAAGACTCGCTTTTCGGCCTTAACAGCAGTGGGCCGGCTCCCAAGCGGCTTTCGATTGAAGCGGTACGGGATTTAGGTTACGAAGCCATGCCCTCTTACGGATGGCTTCCTGTAACGGTTCCCGGTGCTCCAGCAGCATGGGCGGAGCTCAATAGGCGGTTTGGACGGCTGCCGCTAGAGGATGTCCTGAAGCCTGCCATCGAATATGCCTCGGAAGGCTTTCCGATCTCGCCGACTGTATCCGAAGCATGGCAGCGAGCAGCCTCAGTGTATCGTCGTGCTCTGCAGGAAGATGTGTTCACACCGTGGTTTGACGTGTTCACACGGAAAGGCCAAGCTCCCAGACCGGGTGAAATGTGGCGTTCACCTCAGCATGCTGATTCGCTACGCCGGATTGCCGTCACGGGAGCCGAAGATTTCTACCGTGGTGAACTCGCAGAACGCATAGCGTCCTGGGCTAGACAGAACGGAGGGTTTCTCACTGAAGACGATTTAGCTTCGTTTTGGCCCACATGGGTGGATCCGATTTGTCGGCGGTACCGGGGCTACGATGTCTGGGAAATTCCACCGAACGGCCAAGGTTTGGTTGCTCTTATGGCGCTAGGTATCTTAGACGGGCTATCTCTTCAAAAGCGAGACTGTGTCGAGACTGCACACTATCAGATTGAGGCCTTGAAGCATGCCTTTGTTGACGGAAAAGCTTATATAACTGATCCCCAGGATATGCCTTTTGATGCGCAGCATCTCCTCAGTCCTGCGTATGCATCGTACCGCAGGGCACAGATTACCGAGCGGGCGTCTGAGCCTTTGCCTGGTCGGCTGCCCGAAGGCGGTACCGTGTATCTGGCTGCCGCTGATTCTGAGGGCCAAATGGTTTCGTTTATCCAGAGTAACTACATGGGTTTTGGTTCGGGGATTGTCATACCAGGTACGGGCATCAGTCTGCAGAACCGCGGCCATTCGTTTTCGCTTAATCCTCAAGATGCCAACTGCCTGCGTGGAGGTAAGCGGACCTATCACACGATTATCCCTGGTTTTCTTACGAAAGCTCAATGTCCTATCGGCCCTTTTGGGATCATGGGTGGGTTTATGCAGCCTCAAGCGCATCTGCAGGTCATGTGTTCGACCATCGACTTTGGGTTGAATCCCCAGGCGGCACTGGATGCTCCTCGTTGGCAGTGGTTGGAAGGACGGCGGATCACGGTCGAGCCTGGGTTTTCTAATCCAACAGCCCAAGCTCTTATTCGGCGGGGGCATGAGGTTGAGGCAGCCATATCCTCTGCTTCGTTCGGCAGAGGCCAGATTATATGGCGAGACTCTCGAGGAGTATTGGCGGGAGGGACAGAATCGCGAGCGGATGGTTCGATAGCCGCTTGGTGAGGTGGGTACACCGATGGCACGGTCAGGAGGCAAGCAGTGCAGACGACAGCTTTTGATCTCTGGTGTCAAGGCAGGTTTGCCTATTGCTTTAGGTTACCTGCCTTTGGCAGTTTCGTTTGGTGTACTAGCCGCACAAGTCCCACTTTCAGTGCCTCAAAGCGTCTTGATGAGCGTCATTGTGTATGCGGGGGCGAGCCAATTCATGGCGGTTAACATGCTGCTTTTAGGGGCGGCTGGTGCTGAGGTAGTTTTGGCTGCTTTCGTGGTAAATTTCCGGCATTTCATTATGAGCATGTCGCTGGCAGGACGGTGGAGCCGTCATCCTAAGTGGGTGCAAACGCTTTTATCCCTAGGAGTTACCGACGAGACCTTTGCGGTGGCGTCTATGGCAGAACGTGACCTAACAGAACGTCCTCACTTCATGGCGGGTTTGATGCTGTGTGCTTACGGCGCTTGGGTTAGCGGCACGGCAATCGGCGGCCTAATGTCGATTTTCGTACCTCCAGAACTTGGAAGCCGCATGGTTATCGCTCTCTACGCCATGTTTATTGGGCTGCTGGTTCCCTCGGTACGTCGGTCCTGGGCACTTTTGGCTGTCGCTGCAGCTGGAGCCCTGCTTAACACCCTGCTGCGTCCTGTTTTGGGCACGGGCTGGAGTATCATTGCGGCCGCTTGTGTGGCTGCCCTGTTGGGTATTAGCTTGTTAGATGACGCATGAGAGGGGTGGCCGACGTTGAACCTGGTGTTGATGATAGTGGGTATGAGTGTTGCGACAATACTTCCCAGGGTGGCTCCCATCTATCTTCTCGATCGACTGCCGCTGCGAAAGCCGCTGAGGCGCTGGTTGGCGGCTATACCCTATGCTGTGTTAGGTGCACTCATTGTGCCTGGCGTTTTGTACGTTGACGCGCAGCGCCCTGCGGTCGGCCTAGCGGGAGCTATAGCTGCGGGATTGCTTGCCTTCCGCGGGGCCAGCATGTTCACAGTGATAGCGCTATCGATTTTGACGACACTGGTTGTGGGAGCTTGGATGCACCCGATGTGATTACCAAGCTCGGCGTAAAGCCCCTTCCTTTAGGTATGGGGATATCATCCGAACAAATGTTTGACTTATATAGCTGGAGGCTGTATGATGTAAGTATGGAACATAAAACCAACAAGAATATCGTTTATTCCTGTAAGTACCACGTTGTTTGGTGTCCTAAGTATCGAAGAAAAGTCCTGGTAGGTGACGTAGAACGGCGATTAAAGGAGCTGGTTCACGAGGTTTGCGTCCAGCGTCAAGCAGAAATCATGGAACTAGAAGTTATGCCTGACCACGTGCATGTATTGGTTGAGATTGACCCTCAATATGGTATACATCGACTAGTGAAAGAGATTAAAAGGTTATCTTCAAGGGTTCTTCGCTCAGAGTTTAGACAGCTAACCACTAGACTACCTACTCTTTGGACAAACAGTTATTTTGTTTCAACTGTAGGAGGTTCGCCGCTGGCAGTAATAAAGCAGTATATTGAAAATCAAAAACACGTATAGGGAGGTGCAGGGCATTGCCTTGCACAAACGGTAATACCGACTGTACGGTAAGACCCGTAGTGTCTATGCGTTAATGAAACACTTGACGAAACTAAACAAGCTCCCGAAGTACTCCGAGTGGAATTCTCTTGGCTCCCAAGCGATTCAGGACATAGCCCAACGCATAGATAAGGAAAAGTTAAAACACTGACAGTCAAACGCGACTCACGGGGAGACTTGTATATCTAGATCGTTTGTGAAACAGAGGGCAACGAAATCCTACCACGAACGGGTTAAAGCGTCGGGTACGATTTTGGGTTGAAAATGTTCCTCACAGCGTCAGACGGCAACGATGTCAAATCTCCAGTTTCCATTTCAAGCTTGCTTCACGTTTGGCTGGTGACTATGCAATCATCTGTATCGAGGACTTAAATATCAAGGCCATGCAAAGACTATGGGGCAAAAAGATAAGCGATTTGAGCCATAGTAGCTTTGTGAGTATCCTTCAATACCAATGCTCAAAAACAGGTTCTACTGTTGTTAAAATCCCACGATTCTATCCGTCAAGCAAAACTTGCTCTGTCTGTGAGCCTATCTATGAAGTTCTAACACTTTCAGATAGAAAATGGGTTTGTCCGAATTGTGGTGGCTTGCACGACAGAGACCGAAATGCTGCGATAAATATTCAAAGAGTTGGGGCATCAACTCTTGGGGCCGAGCTAAGAGAGGGGCGCATCGACCGCGACCGCGCTTTCTGGGTGGGCG
>SLOG01000090.1 GCA_007132635.1 Limnochordia bacterium | reverse complement strand
CATTATCTGAGTGGTATTCCCTGATATTTCGAACTCCTTTTTTGTCTCTTTTTTCCAGGCGGCAGCACGATCTCTGAGAGAGAAAGGTTACAACATACTTTTGGGTAATTCCGATGATGAACTAGCCGCAGAAGAGGCACAGTTAAGGATATTTGGCGCCCAATCGATAGACGGACTGATTATTGCCCCGACTGCTGGCGACCATAAGTTCCTTAAAGCCTACGTAAACGATTATCCTGTTGTCTTTATCGACCGCAAACCAGTAGGATACGACGCTGGAGACTATGTCACGGTGGACAATGAACGAGGAGCCAATCGCGCTGTGAGTTTTCTGATAGAAAAGGGTCACAAACGGATTGGAATTATCGCGGGAATGCCAGGTTTGACAACAACCTATGATCGGCTAGAGGGCTACAGACATGCCCTGGGAGATTTCGGAATCCCCTTTGATGAAAGGCTTGTAAAAATCGGCGACTCTCGGATCAACAGCGGCTACCAGCTGACATGTGAGTTGCTAGAGAGTACAGATATTACGGCGCTGTTTGTGGCGAATAATCTGATGACAATAGGTTCCATGTATTGTTTACGTGAAAAGGCGGTTAGAATCCCCGAGGATCTAGCCATAATAGGTTTTGACGATTGCGAATGGGCCGGCATAACAGATCCACCTTTATCGGTCGTAAAGCAGCCTACTCACCAAATGGGCATTAGATGTACCGAGGTTATACTAGATAGACTCACCTCCAATGAGTATAAGGAATTTGAGACATACTGTCTGCCGACCGAATTAGTCATCAGGGACAGTTGCTAAAAGGGCTCCCCCACCAGTCATCGTTTGGCTTCCAGTCTGGATCAAGGTATTCGGCATGCTCTCTCAAGTCTGGCCATCAAAACTCGCCAGTTTTCAACCCGCATTACACTGCTCGAAGTTTCAACGTCTCGGAAAAGTGACAGCTGGCAAAGTGGTCCTCGCTCACCTCGATCATCGGAGGCAACTCCGTGCGACATACCTCCTGGGAATAGGGGCAGCGAGGATGAAACTTACAGCCAAGCGGGGCAGCTGCGGGATCCGGAACTTCGCCCCCCAAAACTATGCGATTGCCGCGCCGTTTGGGATCAGGTTTCGGCACTGCTGACAATAACGCCTCTGTATAAGGGTGACGCGGCGCCCTAAATAGTTCTTCCGTATCGGAAACTTCACAAGCCTGACCAACATAGAGCACAACCACGCGATTGCTGAAATGGCGGATCACGCTTAGATCATGGGCAATCAGGAGGTAGGTAAGCCCTAGTGTCTTTTGGAGGTTCTGAAGAAGGTTGATAATCTGGGCTTGAATCGACACATCCAAGGCTGATGTTGGCTCATCCGCGACGATTAGCTTGGGTTCAAGAGCGAGGGCCCTTGCGATGCCAATGCGCTGCCGCTGGCCGCCACTGAAGGCATGGGGAAACCGGCGCATGTGTTCGGGTTTCAGCCCGACTTGGGACATGAGAACACGCACCCGATCCTCTAAAGCTCTTCCGCGCGCCACGCCATTGACATACAGAGCTTCACCGACGATCTCCAAAACCGACATTCTCGGATTCAGTGACGAATAAGGGTCTTGAAAAATCATCTGGGCGTTGCGACGATAGTCACGAAGCTCGTCACGATTCATGGCCGTTACATCCTGGGCCTTCCCATTGTGAAAGAGTATGCTGCCGCTAGTAGGAGTGATCGCTCGCAGGATACACCGGCCTGTTGTCGTTTTTCCACAGCCGCTTTCACCAATCAAACCCACGACCTCTCCTTGGTTCACGGAAAAACTGACACCGTCTACAGCTTTAACATACCCAGCTACTCGCCGGAATATGCCCCTGGATATGGGGTAATACTTTCTCAGTTCACTCACCTCTAAGAGGACCTGCTTTTCAACCATTTGCCTTCACCTCATATAGGAAACACCGCACTCGATGTCCCGCCACCACTTCAACTAAGGGTGGTGGACTTAGCTCGCACCGCTCAGGCATAGCTTCTGGGCAGCGTTCAAAAAACGGACAGCCTGCGAACTCCGAAAACGGGTCTGGCACATTCCCCTTAATGGTCGTTAGCTCCCGATCAGATTTCTTGTCAATTGAAGGAATCGCGTCCCACAGGCATCGGGTATACGGGTGCAGCGGCGCCTCGAATATCTGGTTAACATCGCCGTACTCCACAGCATAACCAAAGTACATGACCACTACATCTTCAGCCATTTCTGCCACAATACCGAGGTTATGGGTGATGATGAGCATTGCCATGCCCTCTTCATCCTGCAGCTTGCGCAAAAGCTCGAGAATCTGTGCCTGAATGGTAACATCCAGTGCCGTGGTCGGTTCGTCAGCTATCAGCAATCGCGGGCTACAGGAGAGCGCCATAGCTATCATGGCTCGCTGACGCATGCCGCCACTTAACTGGTAGGGATATTCGTCGACCCTCTGTTCCGGTTTCGGTATGCCTACCCGTGCAAGGGCACTGATTGACTCTTGGCGCGCCTTTTCGCTCGAGAAGCGGCGATGCAGAATCAAGGCCTCGCCGATCTGGTTACCAACGGTGTGCACTGGCGAAAAAGACGTCATGGGCTCCTGAAATATCATGCTGATCTCTCTACCGCGGATTTCTCGAATGGCTTTGCCCTTAGGGTCCAGCGAAGCTATATCCACAGAAGCATCCCCGTTCATGGCATAGAGCAGAATGCTGCCACCCACTATACGCCCAGGCGGCGAAGGAACCACCCGCAGAATGCTCTGGGCAGTAACACTCTTACCACAGCCGCTTTCGCCTATCATGCCCAAGGTCTTACCGCGCTTGACTGTGAGTGACACGTTATTGACTGCCCTCACAGTCCCTTCATCTAATATGAAGTCCACCTTCAGATCTTTCGCTTCTAAGAGAACGTTAGCTTTCTGCTGATCCACTGCCACCGCCTCCGTTTCTAGCTATAGGGGTCTGCTGCATCCCGCAACCCGTCTCCTAAGAAGTTAAACAAGAGCACCGTTGTGACAACAAAGAGAACGGGGACCATTAACCATGGGTACAGGGCAACGGTTCTGACATTCTGTGCACCTTGCAGTAGAACGCCCCAGCTGACAACCGGGGGCCGAAGACCGATACCAAGGAAGCTGAGCGCCGTCTCTCCAAGAATCATCCCTGGAATAGCTAGTGTAACGCTTACGATGATATAACTCGCAAAAGAAGGAAGCAGATGCTTGAAGATTATCCTCCCCTCACTGGCGTTTAAAAGGCGCGCGGCCATCGCAAAATCCTCCTCGCGCAGAGCTAGAAGCTTACCGCGCACCACCCTGGCCAGGCTGGTCCAGCCGAAGATTGAGAATATCACAGTGATGCCAAAATAGACTTTGATCGGGTCCCAGTCCGGTGGCAGCGCTGCTGCCAAAGCCATCCATAATGGAATGGTCGGCATGGACATCAGCAGCTCGATGATACGTTGGATTATGTTGTCAATCCAGCCACCGAAGTACCCTGAAACCCCACCCAGGAAAAGCCCCAAAACAAGACTCAAGAACACTCCTACCAAACCAATTGAGAGTGAGATGCGTGCGCCAAACACCACGCGAGAGAACATACACCGGCCAAGATGATCGGTACCGAAAAGGTAGATCACCCCACCGTCGATGGTGCCGAAAAGCCGGCGCTCCATGGGGATTAGCCCCCACAGTCTGTAGGGTCGTTGGCCTTTGACGAAGAAGTGAATGGAGTGCTTCTCATCAGGGTTAGGCACATAAGTACGCTGAAATGTCTGCAGGTCGAGGGCTCGCGTGTAGCCAAGGACAAAGGGCCTCAGCGAAAACCCATCTTGCTCGGAGACAAAACGCACCCATTGAGGAGGGGCATTGATGTAATCCGAATTGCGAAAGTCCGGAGGATATGGGGCGATGAACTCACAGAACAAAGCTAGCAAATACATGAAACCAAGCCCAATTAGGGATGCCATAGCTAATCGGTGTTTGCGGAACTTCCACCAAACCAACTGCCATTGCGTCGCAGTGTAAAGAGCCTCAACGTCCTTCTGCGGACCTTGTACCGATGCCTCTGGAAGCAGTTCACTCATTTCTCCGAGACCCCCCCATAGCGAATCCGAGGATCGACCCAGGCTAGTAGAATATCGGATACAAGCGTCCCAATGACAGTCAGACTGCTCAGGATTAGGACAAAGCTCCCCGCAAGGTACATATCCTGCGACATAAGCGCCTGAAGCATTACGGGGCCCGTTGTTGGCAAGTTTAGAACGATCCCGGTGATGGCTTCTCCAGAAACAATCGCTGGCAAGAGCCAGCCGATGGTACTGATAAGCGGGTTGATTGCGAGACGAACGGGGTATTTGAAGAGTAAGCGCGACTCTGCTAACCCCTTGGTCCGTGCAGTAATCACATATTGCTTGCGTAGTTCGTCTAAGAGACATCCTCGCATAACGCGGATGAGACCAGCAGTACCACCGGTCCCGATAACGATAACCGGAAGCCAGATACGCTGCATCATATCGATGAACTTGCCGAAGCTCCAGGAGGCAGCCGCATACTCAGGGGAAAACAAACCTGTGACACTGAGGTCAAAATGCGCAAAAGCAACGTACATCAACACAAGGGCCAGCAAGAAATTGGGTATGGCCAGACCAATAAACCCGAAAAATGTAAACAAATAGTCCAAGAACGAATACTGGTGAGTAGCTGCATAGATCCCAATAGGGATGGCTACCACCCAAGTAAAGACAATCGTACAGATAGAGATCACCATAGTAAGAGCGATCCGTTCGCCTATAACCCTTCGAACAGGCCGTTCCCACTGGAAGGACATGCCAAAGTCACCGTGACGAACAATCCGGTAGACCCAGCGGAGGTACTGTTGATAGGCAGGCTGATCCAGTCCGTACGTCCGCTTGAGGCGCTCGATTTCTTCTTGAGCCACGCTGGTTCCCTGTGACTGCAAGCGAGTGATATGCGATGTCAAGTAGTCGCCCGGAGGCAGTGTGATGACGATGAACGAGATGATAGAAATAACGATCAAGAGAGGGATCAAATGAGTTAGGCGCATAAGGATATAACCAAGCATAGAAACGCCTCCCTTACCAGTGGCCAAGACTTGAATTCAACCGGAGGGCCGAGCCGAGCTCGGCCCTCCAATGTACTGATCTTAATCCTTCAGGTACCATTGAACTGAATCCATTAGTGTGGCAAAATAACCATCGTAGCCCCACTGGCCTTCCTCTTCAGGCACAATATTGGCAAGCCGATTGCTGACAATAACAACATGAGGCAGCGAGCCAACGGTTCCGATAGTCCACACGTTTTCCGCTTGCGATTGCAGGATTTCGTGTCCCAAACGGAGGCGTTCGTCTTCGTCTACTGTGCTGTTCATTCTTTCAAACGCAGCGTACAGCTCTTTGATTTCATCTGGGGGTTCTTCGCCAGTCGTTCCGCCACTCAGATACCACTGTGTCCAAGCGATTCCCCAACCATGCCAAGTCTGAACGGGAATGAACCAGATAGGCTCTAGTGTAAACAGAATGTCCGTCGAGCGATCCATATGCCACAGTGACATGTGCTGCGAGTTGCTTTCCATGCGAGACCACCAGAGGCTTCCGTCAATTATCTGCAGGGTAACATCGATACCGACAGCCTGCCAATGCTCGCGGACTAACTCGGTGATGGGTACGCGCGCTCCTTCTCCCAAGGGAAACTCAAGGATGATATGGACTTTCTTCCCGTCGGGACCAATCCGGAATCCGTCGCTGTCTCGCTCGGTCAAGCCCATGCTGTCTAGCAACCTGTTAGCCTCGTCAGGATCGTACTCGGCATAGGCAGTTCGGTACTCCGGCTTGAAGTACCGCGACCAAGGCACTACGGTAGCTGCTGTTGGTTCGCCTAACCCAAACATGACAACTTCGTTGATCTCCGGCCTATTCATCGCTAACGATAAAGCTTGGCGGAAGCGAGCGTCGTTAATGAGCTCACGGTACGCCGGGTCTTCGTGGGTGTTGTTAGGCAGGAAGACGATCTCACTACCAAACATGTTAGTGTAAAGCAGCGCCTCAAAACCGCCGCGGTCCTCATTGGCTCGGTAGAGCGGCAGATTGACCACTTGTGTGTCAAACCCCATGAAGTCGACTTCGCCTGCCAGAATCTTCATGGTAACACTCTCAGGATCAGAGACTAAATCCACGCGTACTCTGTCGATATAGGGAAGCTGGTTTCCTGCGGTGTCCACCCGCCAATAGTACGGATTGCGGCTCTTGATTGTAATGTTGTCAGCTGGGACTTCTTCAATTATATAGGCCCGCAGCGTTGGTGGTCCTTCCGTGTGCGGCACTTCATTACGCGTGTTCCACTTCTGGTTAAACAGCTGGTACCAGCTCTCAAACCCAGCCTCTTCGACCATAGGTTGGAGTTCCTCGAGTGGTGTATAGGCAATATGGTAATCCTTTAGCCAGTGCTTGGGTCGGAAAAACTCATCCCAGTGGAAACGGGTGATTCTCATCATGAACGTGCCATAGGGTTCGGCAAAGCTCACTTGGAAGGTATAGTCATCAAGGACCTCCAAATCCATCTTCTCGCCGCCACTGATCCAACGGGTTGGGAACACAGGTGTCAAGTCTTCATTCAAGAGAATATCCTCATACCAGAAAAGCACATCTTCCGTGGTAAAGGGCATACCATCAGACCAACGCATACCTTCCCGCAGAGCAATTGTCCAAACAGTTCCCTCTTCATTAGGAGTGACACTTTCAGCAATATTGGGCACAATGGTGACGCCATCTCGGTCAAGCCTTGTCAGTGCTTCAATGTAATACCAGTAGGTACTTCCGATTCCAGTAATGTCTACACCAGTCAAAGCCAATTGCCCACCGTAGGTGCCGATCTCGTCAACAGGCTCGATGACGACTGGGTTTATCGGAAGGCGTTCGTCCACAGGAGGGAGTTCTCCACTAGCCACACGCTCTGACAACATTGGCGACTCGTTATACGTCATGGGTGCTCCGACTGCTGCAGCTACAAGAGATGAAACACACACGATGACCATCAAGACATGCAACGGGAGTTTTCTTAACATTATTGGTTCCTCCTTTTCACTTCTGCAGGAACGACACAGGCGCAACGCATAGCCTGGAAGGCAGTTGATTTTCTCGATTTTGACGAGTGCCAGTTCACGCCATTTACCTAAAAAACCAGTTAAACGGCGTGGTGTAACGCCCTCGTCGGTAGAAAAACGGAAAACCCAACGCCTTCCTAGAGCACCACCTCCCTCGAGGAAGACTCTCGCTTTTCCCGACGCCACCAAGTTAACCTGGTTATAACAATACTTAAACATGTTGCCCTAAATTCCTGCACACTTCACACTCTTGAACAAAAACTTGGTAAATAGCGGTTTTTTCTGTTAGATCAGTTTGATGGGATTGACAACACATTACTCTTAAGATGATGTCCAGTAGTTCTAACATTGATCAATCCTTCTGTAGTCGTGCTTCTCAAGACAATCCGACCAATACCCCCACGTACTCGAATACAATCGCGCCCACCAATGCCCATGATTTCGCAGGGGCCAGTTACCTTAAGTAGAAGTTCTTCATCAAAACCCGGCGTTACTCGACACTGTTGATCAACCACTCGTAACGTGACAAAAATGGAATCCTGGCCATTGGCGCGCACTGTCTCTGGACAAGCCTCCAAACAGATGGAATGCGGTGCCGCAGTAGTCTCAATTGAGGTCTCCACTACTCCATGTCTTGAAGTCCCTACAGCCTTTAAAACACCCGGCTCGTATGCTACGGAGTATGGCAGCAGAAAACTCCCTGGTCTTCTGCCCAACGACGCACCCTGCAAGAACAGTTCTACCTCATCGCAGTTGGTGATAACGAGTACATCCTTGTTACGCCCCTCCTCGCCTGGCCAAGTCCAGTGGCCGCAGATATGAATGACAGGCTGGATGCCCCATCGGGCTTGGAGGTAGTAAAAAGCCTCCTTTGGTAAACGATATTCATCAACAACCCCGGATCGCTGCACTGGCCATGATTCCGAGTAATCTGTACTGTAATCATGCATAGACCACAACGCTCCCCCTGCAACATGGGGATAGCGTTCCACTGTGTCTACACTCGCAGCGATGCGGTTAACCTGTTCTATCTCAGCCGTGACATTTCCCCGCCAGCATTCTGCGTTCGTATATTCTGACAAAAGCATAGGAACCTGTGGATAACGGTCATGGAACCGCTCAACAGCGCTTTCCTGATAGTTAACACCAATCACGCCTGGTATCAGGATCGTACCCGAAGCCTCTGCTCTGTTGATGTGATTTTCTGCGTAGCAAGTAGGTCTGGTGGGGTCGAGATTAAGCGATAGATCGTTGAGCTGTG